>JAJDEC010000157.1 GCA_029259995.1 Phycisphaerae bacterium | reverse complement strand
ATGCCCGAATCGCCGCCGGCCACGCGGATGGCGTCGTCATGGTGCTCCGCGCTGACGGATCGCGACGTGACGATGCCGTGGAAGCATTCGCGGGCCTGTCGGCCTGCGGAGCGAAACTGCTTGGGACGATGCTCGTCGGCGTTCGGACAGGCACGGGATACTATCCGTATCAATATCATCGAATGCACGCGGACACGGCTGATCTGCTCGCCTAGCCCGGGCAACGCCGTCGAGAATCCGTTGCATCGTTGCTTTCGTTGGGGGAAAACGAATGCTGATCTGCACAATCATCCATGATCGCACGATGCGACTCGTCGATCACGACGAGGAAGTCTCGTTGCTGACGATGCCGCTCGGTACGTCGACCGTGCTTGAGCACATCTGCGAACGCGCCGCGGCCGTCGGCAGCGACGACGTTCTCATCCTCACGCAGAACGAAGCGACGCGGAACGCCGTCGAACAAGCGGCGAATGACACGCGATTCCCGATCCGCGTTCTGGACGCGTCGGAACTCGACAACACGATTCACACACTCGAACCATCGGATCGGCTTTTATTCGTCGATCCGCGCGACTGGCCGACGGCCGGCTACGAGTTTTCAAGACTGCTCGACGAAGCGAAGTCATTCAGCGGCGCGATCCATGCGATCGCGATGGGAGCGGACGACGACAACGCAAGCGAACGCGTGCTCCTCGATCGAGAAGGTCGCGTTCGAAGCATTCGCCGACTCTATCACGGCGTGACACGCGTGGATCGATCCGCCGGATCGATCGCCTATTCCTACGTGCCCGTGGCCGCGATGGCGGAAGTACATTACGAGGAGTTGTCCGCACTGCCTGTCGAACTGGCACAGCGCGGCGTTCTGGTGCGGGATATACCGCTCGAATGCGACTTGTTTGATGCCACGCAGGAACACGACTTCCTCGCGTTGAGCGAACTGGTCCTGATGCGAACCCTGGCGGCACAGACGCCCTCGGAGTATTCGCAACTCGATAAGCAAATGTTAAGCGGCCGCGGTGCGATCGTTCACAAATCCGCACGACTCGTCGGCCCCGTCGTCGTGCAGGCGGGCGCGACGATCGCGGCCAACGCAACGATCATCGGGCCGACCGTCATCGGTCAGTCATGTCGCATCGGCATCGGAGCACTCGTCGCCCAGGCCGTGCTGCCCAACAAAGCGATCGTCGAGGCCGGTGCATCGGTACGCCATTGTCTCGCACCCAATCTCATCTCGCGGGAAAGACCGGCACGCGGTGCGGACCCGCTGGACTTCCAGGCGCCGCCGCAACTCGATGCGGATGGACCGCAATCCGTGGCCCCGGATCTGGAGGACGCCGGAATCATTCGGCGAAGCGCGATCTTCGGAAAGCGCGTTTTCGATATCTTTGCGAGCGCGATCGGTCTCGTGGTCCTTTCGCCGCTCATGGCGCTCGTCGCGTTGCTGATCAAGCTCGATTCTCGCGGACCCGTTTTCTTCTGCCATTATCGCGAAGGGCGATTCGGCAAGCTGTTTCCCTGCCTGAAGTTCAGAACAATGCGCAGCGATGCCCATCAACTGCAACGCAAACTGCTTGAAGAGAACGACCTGGACGGACCGCATTTCAAGATTTCACGCGATCCGCGGATCACGCGCATCGGTCGCTTTCTGCGAAACACGAATATCGACGAGCTTCCGCAGTTGTTCAACGTGCTGGTCGGCCAGATGAGTCTCGTCGGACCCCGGCCTTCGCCGTTTCGCGAGAATCAGATTTGCGTTCCCTGGCGACGCGCCAGGCTCTCGGTACGCCCCGGCATCACGGGGCTCTGGCAGATCTGTCGCAGCGATCGAGGTGACGGCGATTTCCAGCAATGGATCTACTTTGACATTCTCTACGTCCGCCACATGACTTGCTGGCTGGATCTCCGGATCATCTTCGCGACTTTCTGGGCGCTCGCGTCGGGCAAGGAAGTCAACATCGATACATTTCTCCCTTCGACGCCGTTGGACTCGCCGATCGACTGGCGCGGATCGGGAATGCGGCCCTGGATCATTCCGGCGGATCGACGCCGCATGGCAAGCTGATCGACGCCTCACCACCTGAACGCCCGACTGCCCGGACTCGCCAATTCTGCGCATCCACTCCCTCACTCGATCGCAATCACACATTATCGGGCCATTCATAGGCTCCTGGCGCCGACTGCGGATATTCCCCGTGCTTTCAACGGAAGTCGCCCTTATCGGCGGTCGATTTTGATAGCGGACTTTGAACCCGCAAGCGCGAGGAAACCATCATGCGCCCGAACTCACAACGACGTCGACTCAACATGAATCCCGGCTTCTCGATTCATGCCGCGATCGCAATCCTGACTCTGGCACTCGTGGGCTGTCACGATGCGAGAATCAGTGTGCAGGAATTCATCGCCATGCAGGAACGCATGGAACGGAGCCAGGGCTCCGCGCAGACAGTCCCTGTTCGCCGTGAATCTCGTTCGAACGCCGCGACTGCGGACCGGACATGTCCACAGCCTCCGCCCGCGCCGGCGCCAACGCAATGCGCCCCGCCCGCGCCGACAACGCTGGGCCCGCGCATCAGTGCACCGCGACCCGAGCCTGTGCGCGACGAAGGCAGCGCGGTTCGAAATCAGACGATCGTGCAGGTAAAGACACGATCGACTCCGGAACCAGCCCCGAAACCGGGAAAAGACAACTGGTTCTTCGACTCGAAACGCGGCGAGTGGGTCAAAGTCACACTGCCGCGAAAGCCAAGACAACGCGTTCGACGCGCATCACTCAATACGAACTGGGCCGACTCCTACGAAGCGCCTGATGATTCGGAATACGAAGAAACGCTGAACGACGATACGACAACAGCCCCGGCCAACGACGCCGCGCCACATTTTGTGCCCGTGCAGGCCAATGTCCCTGTTCGAAATGCACCGCTTCAACCCCTGGGCGATCTCCTGCAGTTGGCGAAGAAACCTTACCTGCTCGGCCCGGAAGATCTCATCACCGTCACGCTCACTGGCCTGACGGGCATCGACACAATCGCCGAGCCGGCCGGTGTCGAAGTGCGAGTCGCACACAACGGAACAATCAATCTGCCGCTGGTCGGTTCGGTTCACATCGCGGGACTCGACATGGTCTCAGCGGAGAACGTCATCCGAGAGGCCTATGTACCGAAGTTCGTGCCGACATTGGCCGTGGGTATTCGCATCGAAGCGTTCAAGACGGCAGACGTCGTCGTCGTCGGCGCCGCTGAATTGCCGGGCATCGTCAATCTGCGTCGCAATCAGCAGACCGTGCTTCACGCCGTGGCTGCGGCGGGCGGCATGACGCAGTTGGCCTCAGGCGAAGTCATTCTTCAGCGGATGCGCGATCCGGAGAACAAGATCCGCGTCTATCTGAGAAATTCTGCGGATCTACAGAGCGTCATGGCGATGGATTCGCTGGAATCCGGCGACGTGATCGAAGTCGTTGCGGCACAACCCAATACGATATTCGTCGGCGGCCTCGTCAACATGCCGGGCCCTCGCGAATTCCCGATGGGGACCGAGATTACGGCGCTTCAGGCGCTCGCCGCGGCCGGCGGCCCTGTCGAAGCCGTCTTCCCCAAGGAAGCGACGCTGATTCGACGCATGCCGAATGGCGAAGACGTTCACGTGCGAATCGATATCGAGAAACTGCGCAGCGGCGAAGAGCCCAACCTGAAACTCGCGGCAGGCGACATCTTCTGGGTGCCGGAAACATGGGGCACGCGAACGATGGCGTTCATCAACGAGTCATTCTTCATCCGTGCAGGCGCGACTGTCTCCTACAACGTAACGGGCATCGAGTTCCTGAACCGACCGCGACAACAGGTTGGCAATGTCGGCGGCAACGGCGGAACGCTGCAGAACAACGTGGACCCGCTGGGCTTCCTGGCGCCCTGATCACGCCAACATCGGTTTTGAAATCAAACATGATGCAGACGAGGCCCATTTGGGGGCCTCTTTTTTTTTTGATATCACGGAGTTCCGCGGGGCACACGAATCACTACAAAGCCCGCGGCCCAGTGCGCCACACGCCGCTCGCTCGCATATCGCCGCGTACGGCGTCGGCTCGCATATCGCCGCGCACGGCGTCGGCTCGCCGGCCAGTTTGCACGCTGAAAGCGTGTCACAGGTTAGCCCGGGGCAAGTGCAGCCCGCAAAGCGGGCAAACGCAGCCCCGGGAATCGAATCAACCAACGTACCAAGCACTGAAAGTGCGTTACAACCTTCCGTGCAGCGCGCGGTTCGCTGCAAACACAGCCAAATTGCTTGACTGCGGACAACTCGAGAAATCCGAGCCATGTCCTGAGCGTCCTTTGTACTGTACAAGAATATTCGGGCTGAGAACTGTAACGCCCCTTCAGGGCTTGATGATCGCGGCAATGAGCGGACCCAGAGCTGCGCTCCAACCGCATTCGCGGTTTCCGCTGACCTTGGGCAGTCCTGTGGCACGCCTTCAGCGTGCGACGACGGCGTGCCTCGGCAGTCGGCGAGTCTGCTCTTTTTGTATCGCGAGTGTTTCTATTGGCACATTGCACCCATTGCTCTCGATGTTTGACGACGAATCGTCTGCGCGTGCGGCGATCGTTCCCATTTGGCGCGTTGCGTGCAACCTTCCGCGAGTCATCGCATCTGCGTGTCGCACATATCGACTTCGGCGTCCGGCGCGCCGGTTACATCTCGCGTACAGCCCATTCGCGTTCCCCGATGTTGCGTAATCTACCGGTTTCTTCCTCGCCGACACGGGCGACCCATCCCAGTCAGCACACATCGCGCCCGATTGGCGTCGATATTCCCGGCCGTTCGCCGCCGGTTATCGGCGGGAGACGATGTCACAGCCGGCCCGCGCGATGGGTTATTGATCATGACTTCGATTAGGCTCGGATTGCCGGTATTTCGGACGCCGAAACCCTTGCATTCCAGCCTACGATTGGGCATGACGTTTCAGCTTACTGACATGTGCGCACTCGCTGTGCGGGCGCTGGGTCGAATGTATCGCCCCGCCGATCAGATCTTCGCGTTCCGACTGCGAATGCACGATGGCCGCGACGTACTGGAAGGCGTCAGCGTTCGATACACGGCGTCCGTCCTCATCGGTCTCGCCGGCAAGCCCGGCGAACTCATCGCCGACGCGCTGCATGGCCAATCGGCCGAAGACCTCTGCCGCAAACTGATCGCCGACATCGATTCGATTTCGAACATGGGTGACGTCGCGCAGATCGCCTGGGCGGCGCGACGCTTCGAACTCCCTGAAGCCACGATCGCAATGCAACGTCTCGTCGAACTCGATCCGCTGTCGGATCGGCATCCGACTGTCGAGCGGGCGTGGGCGCTGTCCGCCTGCACGGCCGGCCCCAACATCGAACAATCACTCGGCGAGCGCGTGGCTGCGACGCTGCTGGAGGCCTACAACCCGATTTGCGGCACATTCGCACATCAGTCGCCGACTGCAAAAGCGGGCCGACTGCGATCGCATGTGCTCTGTTTCGCCGACTTCGTCTACCCCGTCATGGCATTGGCGGACTGGGGCGCCGCCGTTTCCGACGACACAGCGCTGTCCGCCGCCCGAAACGGCGCCAATCGAATGCGGGATACGCAGGGGCCGGAGGGCCAATGGTGTTGGCACTTCGACGCGCGGAACGGTACGATGATCGAAACGTATCCGGTGTATTCCGTGCACCAGGATTCGATGGCGCCGATGGCGCTGTTCGCCGCGGGGGATGCATGCGGCGAGGACTATTCAGAAGCCATTGCCGGGGGAATGCGATGGCTGCTCGATCCTTCTGAAATCGAGCACTCTTTGATTGATCATGACAGGGACGTCATCTGGCGGAAAGTCTGCCGGCGCGAGCCGGGCAAACTGACGCGATCCATTCAGGCGGGCGTTTCCGCCATCTCGGCCGGCTGGAGGGCGCCGGGCGTGGATCGCATCTTCCCGCCGACGCGGATCGACTTCGAGAGCCGGCCCTATCACATGGGCTGGATTCTCTACGTCTGGTCCGCCGCGCGAATGACACACATTGGGGAACTTCTATTCGGGGGAATGAAGCATGTCTCAAAGGAGCCCGTGGCCCACACGGCGCCTGTTTGACGTCCGGATCGACGCACTCACGATGACAGACGTCGTCGACGCTGTCGATGCGGCGATCGAGCGACGCGAGCGCCTGCTGATCGGCGTTGTCAACGCTGCCAAGATGGTCAAGATGCAGCGCGACAGCGCCCTGCGCCGCGCCGTCCTCGGTGCCGACATGATCCTCGCCGACGGTATGTCCGTCGTGTGGGCGTCGCGCCTGTTTCGCGATCCGCTGCCCGAACGCGTCGCCGGCATCGATCTGATGGTCCGCGTCCTCGAATTGTGCAATCACAAGAAGTATCGCGTGTTCTGTCTCGGGGCCACGGAAGAAGTCCTCGCGGGCCTGCGCGCCGTGATCGCGCGCGACTATCCCGGCGTCGAACTCGTCGGTACCCGAAACGGCTACTACGACGCGTCCGAAGAGCCCGAGATCGCCAGACAAGTCAGCGAGTCCAACGCCGACGTGTTGTTTGTCGGCATGACGAGCCCGCGCAAGGAGACATTCCTCGCCGACTGGTGCGACGAAATGCACGTGCCCGTCTGTCACGGCGTCGGCGGCGCATTCGATGTCCTGTCTGGAAAAGTCCGACGCGCCCCCGGCATCCTGCAGCGCGCGGGAATGGAGTGGGCATTTCGCGTTGCTCAGGAACCGCGGCGCCTTGGCAAGCGCTACGTGGACACAAACGCAGCATTCCTCGGCATGCTCGCCCGCGAGAAGTATCAGGACTTGAAGAAGAAACTCTTTGGTCGGCGCGAAGAGAAAGACCATTGGAAACGCGTGCGGACGGACCATCATTAGCGTGAGGCAGACAAAGGCGTAGCGGCCCCCCTCCGTGGGGGCCGACGAGACGGACGAGTAACCGATCGACGACGTTTTGCTGACTTCGCGCCTCTCGTCGTCCGCCACAGAGGGCGGACGCTACAGTTATACGACACCAGGTGCCGTACCAACGCCCGACGTCGGCACACAAAGGAACGCAACCGCCTGACAAGCGACGACAACCATGAACGTGACGACGACCGCCCAACCAACGCTCGATTCGACGACAACAGACGCCGTCGCATCGACCGCCGCGCGCGATCTCGTCAACGTACTGCTGCTCACAAGCAGTCTTGAACGGGGCGGCGCGGAACGACAGGTCGTCGAGTTGGCCAAGTCGCTCGATCCGAGTGTCTTTCGCGTTTTCGTCTGCTCGCTATCCAACGACAATCCACTCGCCGATCAGCTCGGCCCCATTCGCGAACGGTTCACTGTGATCGAGAAGCGAGGTAAGTACGACGTCGGCCTGATTGGCCGCGTACGCAAATACATGAAATCGAACCGCATCGATGTCGTGCATTCTTTCATGTTCGATGCGGAAATCGTCGGACGCCTCGCCGGCCGCCTGGCGGGCGTCCCCGCAATAATCTGCTCCAATCGATGCCCGCACTGGCAGCGGAAGAAGTTCAAACTCTGGGTTGCCCGCGCGACTGCGATCTGCTTTGACAGGATGATCGCTAATTCCTACGCAGGCATGCTCTACGAACGAGATCAGCAGCGCGTGTCCGCCGGGAAACTCTGCGTCATTCCCAACGGCGTCGACACGCATCGATTCCGGCCCGGCTCAGCCCCGACGCTGCGCGACGATCTGAACATCCCGCGCGACGCCGTCGTCGTCGGCATGATCGCCCATTTCCGCGGCAACAAGGATCACGACACGTGGATTCGGGCCGCCGCCGCCGTCCTGCGAGCACAGCCGGACACGATCTTCGTCAGCGCCGGAAGCGCCGATGGCGACACAGATCAACACAATTTCGGACGCGCCCGGCGGCTTTGTCGCGATCTGGGCATCGAGGGCTCAGTCCGTTTTCTCGGTCCTCGCGCCGATGTGACCGATGTTTATTCGATGCTCGATATGAAAGTGCTGAGTTCGCGATTCGAAGGGACGCCGAACGTCGTCCTCGAAGCGATGGCGGCCGGTCTGCCGACGATCGTGACGGATGTCAGCGACAACGCGCGATTGGTGCGCGACGGGATATCGGGATTCGTGTTTCCCATGGGCGACGCGGAAATGATGGCACAGCGACTGATCGAGCTCGTCGGTAACAAGCCCCTTCGCGACCAGATGGGCAACGCCGCCAGGTTGCGCGCCGTTGAGGACTACTCTGTCGAAGCGCTGGCGCAGAGAACCGGCGATGTGTACCTCGACGTGCTGAGAACAAAAGGGGCTGCAAGAGTGACGATCGCAATCAGTGCAAAGGACTCCCAATGAGCACGAGCGTTGCATCCAGGGTTCGA
>JAJDEC010000156.1 GCA_029259995.1 Phycisphaerae bacterium | reverse complement strand
GCGTGCGTCTTGCCGATCCAGCCATCCGGAAGCTCGTCGACCTCGACGAGCTCGATGCGCGCGTCGCGCGATTGGACAGCCCGCACGACTGCGGACGTGTCATCCTCGCTTCGATCATTCACGACGACGATGCGAATGTCTTGATAGTTCTGATCCAGGAGTCTGTGCAGGCAGGATTCGATCCTTGCGGCTTCGTTGTGCGCCGCGACGTAGACAGCGAGCGATGGCGAGGCAGCGGACGGCGACGCCGAGGGATCCGGCGAGATGCGCATCGTTTCGTCGGCGCGAAATCCGCGAACCCAGGCGGTTCCCGCAAGCCATGCAGACACAACCAAGGAATAGAGTCCGGCCAGCCCCCAAAGCAGCATTGAGATCAATTTGCATTCTCCCTGTACGACGGGGGATACCTGCACACTGTCGCTTACTGTATCTGCCCGAGATTACCACGGCAATCCCGGCTTGCCGAAGCGGACTGCGCCGTCGATACTGGCCAAAGGTCGAAATCGTCGCGATTCTCGGCAGGATTCCACAATTCGCTCCGCGCCAAGGTTTGTCAAACATGGGTCGCCATCGACGCATTCGATTCAATCCGAACGATTACTTTTTCTATTCCCACGATCGGATGATGCGCCGGCAAGGTGAAGGCGCGAATATCGCCTTCATGTCCATGAACCTCGATGGGCACATCGATCCACGGAAGCTGGCGGACACCGTCCGGCATGTTTTCACAGCGCATCCCGTCTTGATGGCGGGGATTCGTATCTCGCTCCTTGGCGGTCGCCCCTTTTGGCGGCTCCCTGATGACATTGACGCGGCGGCGACGAAACAGTCCCTTGCCGCATGCACGCATGATGACTTTTCCTCGGACCCCGACGGCGCCGAGCGATGTGAGGACCTCTGGCAATCACGTTGCGGACCCGCCTGGGATCTGCGCGCGGGTCCCCAGATGCGGATCGAACAGTATTCGTTGCCGAATCAACAGACGCGCGTCTGTATTCGCTGGCCGCACTTATTGATGGATGCGGAAGGCGCGATGCTGTTCCTGGCGGAGTTGGCGCAACACGGCCGCGGCGACGCAGCCGCGGCCGTCGACGGATTGCAGGACGACGCACGCCTTGTCGATCCGTTGTCGCGGGTGGGATTTCTTTCACGCGCCCGATTGGCGATCGCCGGGCTGCGAGGTCTGTCCGGCGGCGATTCGCCAAAGGTCCGAACATTGTTTGAGGACGGCCGCCCGGCCTATGCGGACCAGCGATGCCTGCATCGCGAATGGAGCAACGAGCAGTTCGCAATGATTCGCGAGCTGGCGAAAGCCTGCGTGCCCAGTGGCCCCATTCTCTATGCCCGCTATCTCGCCGTCTGCGTGGTGCATGCATTACATCGCATCTTCCAGGAGCGCGGCGTGGAAACGGACGCGTATCTCACCACGTTGCCGCAGAGCATCTCCGCCGCGCACGGCGACACAGCACACACACGGCCCATGCAGGGGAATTACATCGTATCGCCGACGCTCCACGGTCCGGCCTCGATGATTGGTGATCGGAAAGCCATGGCTCAGACAATCACGGATCAACTGAGCGCCTACAGCGACGCCGGCATGCAACGCAAGCAATGGGCGATCAGCTGGGCGGCATCGTTCGCCCGCGCAGGTTTCTATCAAATGTTGATGAAGCTGCCGCTGGGGCTTGAGGCGCTGTCGTCGGGATTCTCGTATTACGGCGGCATTCGGGCGCCGATCGACGCGATCGAGGGCGCGCGAGTCGTGAATCTCTGGGGGGCGGGGCCATTGCCAACGCCGCCCGCATGGAATCCCGTGTTCGCGCGATTCGGCGATACGCTCAACATGTCGCTGACGTATTCCCGCCCCGCGATCAGCGACGAACTGGCCGAGTCATACACGAATTACATCGAGGAAGAGATCTTCACAAACGCATGACAATCGTTCGGGGCCGTCATCCCCCCAATGTCATCAGGGGTTGAAGCAGATAGAGCAGGATAACGAGAATCGCGCATCCGAGCAGATTCATCGCGAATCCCGCCCGCGCCATGTCCGACACGCGAAAATACCCGGACGCATAGACGAGCGCATTCGGCGGCGTCGCCACGGGCAGCATGAAAGCGAGCGACGACGCCAGCCCGCAAGCGATGCAGAGCATCGCCGGATCGAGTCCGACGCGCGGCGCGATCCCGATGAGAACGGGTGTCATCATGCTCGTGACGGCCGTGTTGCTCGTGATCTCCGTGAGGAAGTCGACGAGAAGGACAAGCAGCGTCAGGCACAACCATGGGGACGGGCTGCCCATGGCCCCGACAAAATGCTCGGCGGCCCATTCCGTCAGGCCAGTCTTGAACATCGCATTCGACAGTGCGATTCCGCCGCCGAACAGAACCAGCGTCCCCCAGTCGACGTACTTGGCGTCGCGCCACGAAAGGACGCTTTGCCAGCCGCTTCGCCGAACAGGGACGACGAACAGGAGCATGACGCCGAACAATCCGATTTCGGGAATATCGAATCGTTCGATCTGCCTGGCGAATTGCCCCGGAAACATCGACGGCCAGAACGGCTGCGTCAGCCACATCAGCGTCACGATGCCGAACACGACGAGCGTCATCTTCTCTTCCAGGCGCAGAACGCCGAGCGAACGCCGCGCCGCGCGGATCGAACCCAGTGCGTCGCCGTCGATTCGCGTTTGCGATCGATAGCGCATCGAGAGCATGCCCCACGCGGCAAACAAGGCGACGATCGAAATCGGAAACCCGATCCGCATCCAACTGACGAAGTCGATCTCGGCGACGCCGCGATCTCGCAGAATCCCGACGACGATCCCGTTCGGCGGCGAGCCGATGATCGTCGCCAGCCCCCCGATGGAAGACGCCCACGCGATGCCGAGCATCAGGGCCGTGCCGAATTGCGACTTTCCGGGCGCTTGCTTGAGTTCGCGCAACACCATCAGCGCAATCGGCAGCATCATCGCCGTCGTCGCGGTATTGGATATCCACATCGATAGAAAAGCCGAGATGGCCATCATTGTGAAAAGGACGCGGCCGGGCGTACGCATGACGGCGGGATGACTCAACACGTTCAGCGTGACGCGACGATCCAGGCCCGTCTTTCGCATCGCCCCGGCGAGCAGAAACCCCGCGAGAAACAAGTAGATAATCGGGCTCGCATAGGGCTCGAACGCGGCGCGATTGTCGTAGGGAAACAGGCGGCCGTCCTGAAAACCCGTGACATGAAGCAACGGCAGCAACAGCCCGGGAAGCAGCGCCGTCACGGCGAGCGGCACGGCTTCCGTCAGCCACCAGATCACCATGTGCGCGAGAATGGCGAGCGTCATCTGCGCGCCGCGTGCGAGTTCGATCGTGTCGACGTGATCGAGCGAAAGCCCGGTTCGACCCGCCGCCATCTCAAGAAACGTCTGCGGCGTCGGGATGATCGCAATGGCCAGCAGGGACAACGGACCGATCACCAGGCCGATTTTCTGGCCGATCGATCGCTCGGGGCGATCTCGAACGGCTGTGTCTTTCATGTCGTGGGCAGAACTCATCATGGCGAACGGGAACGCCGCTCCGTGACGTCAACCTCGCGTCGACAGTATTCTTGCCGCTGGCACAGTGGCGTCAAACTGCCGGAATGGCGGCCCGGAATTCGCATCGCCCGACATTGTCACTGACGCGATCGTCGGGGGCTTCTGCATGAGCGGTTCCGCCGTAAACTATTCGCCATGAGCAACGCCAAGCAGGAAATCGAAGCGATTCGCCGCGAGATCGAGGAGCACGATTACCTCTACTACACGACGGCGACGCCGCGAATCAGCGATCGAGAATACGACGCGCTGTTCAAGCGGCTGAAGGACCTTGAAGCGGCGCATCCGGAACTGGTCACGAACGACAGCCCGACGCAGCGCGTCGGCGAGAAGCCGATCGACGGATTCAGTCATGTCGATCACGCCGTGCCGATGCTTTCCATCGACAACACGTACACGGCCGACGAACTGCGCGAGTTCGACGGGCGCGTGGCCAAGGCCCTCGGCGACGAGTCGTACGCCTACATCGTCGATCCGAAGATCGATGGCGTGTCGGCAACCTTGCGCTACGAAAACGGTCTGCTCGTCCTCGGCGCCACGCGCGGTGACGGCAAGACGGGCGACGACATCACGGCGAATCTGCGAACAATTCGATCGATTCCGTTGAAGCTGCGCGGCAGCGGCTGGCCGAGTGTCCTGGAAGTTCGCGGCGAGGCGTATTGGCCTCGCGGTGCCTTCGATCGACACAACGAGGCACGGATCGCCAATGGCCTGGAGCCGTTTGCAAACCCGCGAAATGCGACGACGGGCACGCTGAAATCGCTGGACACGCAGTCGATCGCAGATCGCGGTCTGGCCTTCATCGCGCACGGCGCCGGCGAGATTTCGGGGGCTTCGTTTGAGTCCGCGGCCGACTTTTTCGAGGCGTTGAAGGCTTGGGGAATTCCGACAACAAAGCATCAGGAAGTCTGCACGTCGATCGACGAAGTCATCGTGTTTGTCGAGACGTGGGACGAGAAGCGGCACGGCCTGGAGTACGAAACGGACGGCCTCGTCGTCAAAGTGAACGACCTGGCCCAGCGCGACCGGCTGGGCACAACGAGCCGCTATCCGCGATGGGCCATTGCATACAAATACGCAGCAGAACAGGGAGAGACGATTCTTCGGGCCGTCGACTACCAGGTCGGCAAGCTGGGAACGATCACTCCGCGGGCCGTGATGGATCCTGTGCAGCTGTCGGGCACGACAGTTCGGCATGCGAGCCTGCACAATTTCGATCAAGTGGAACGCCTCGGCATCGAGCACGGCGGCCTCCATGAAAACGACGTGGTCCTTGTCGAGAAGGCAGGAGAGATTATTCCGCAAGTCGTCCGCCTGGTCAGCCCCGGCTCGCCAAGAGGCAGGAAAATCGAACCGCCGACTGTATGCCCAATTTGCAAAGGAGACGTCGCGAGAGATGAAGGCGGCGTCTATATCCGCTGCGTCAATCCGACCTGCGACGCCCAGATCAAGGAGCGGCTGAAATACTTCTGCGGTCGGGATCAGATGGACATCGAGGGGCTGGGGGATGTGCTTGTCGAGAAGCTGGTCGACCTGAAGCTCGTTGAGTCATTCGCGGATCTCTACACGCTCGCCGATCAGGAAGCGGCGATTCGCGAGATCGAAATCGAACAGCAGCGCAAGCACGGCGACGGCGTGAAGACGAGCATCGTCAAGTTCGGCGAAAAGCGCACGACGAAGCTGCTGGATGGCGTCGAGAAGAGCAAGGGGCAATCGCTGTCACGCGTGCTGGCCGCGCTGAATATTCGGCACGTCGGCGGATCGAGCGCCGAATTGATCGCCAGTCATTTCGGCGAGATGGAGAAAATCGCGGCGGCGACGGAAGAGGAATTGCAGGACGTCGACGGTGTCGGACCGGAGATGGCGAAATCGTTGCGCTCATTCTTCGAAAGCGAAGCGGGCACGCAATTGTGGAGGACATTGGCGGCGCGCGGTGTCAATATGACGCAACCGGAATCGACGACTGCCAGCCCGGACAGCCCTGCCGCCGGCAAGACATTCGTCGTGACGGGCACGCTGCAGAAATACGAGCGCAAGGAGATCGAGACGCTCATCAAGCAAATGGGCGGCAAGGCGACGGGCACAGTCAGCAAGAAGACGGATTTCCTCATCGCCGGCGACAAGGCGGGCAGCAAGCTGGAGAAGGCAAGCAGACTGGGCGTGACGATCTTGTCGGAAGCGGAGTTTATCAAACAGTTCCTGAGTGAATGACATCGCTCGCGATTCGCCGGGCCGCCCTTGGATTTGGTGCTTCATGCATTTCCGGGGAACGCGATTTCAACGTTGGGGAACGCGACTTGAACATAGGGGAATGCGGCTCGACGTAAGGGAACGCGACTTGACGTTTCCCGCCCCGCACGCTGAAAGCGTGTAATAAGAGAGCCCAGGGCAAGTGCAGCCCGCGAAGCGGGCAATCGCAGCCCTGGGTTGCGGACCAAACCACGAGCCAAGCACTGAAAGTGCGTTATAGACTTGGCGCTGTCACAAAGTCTGCAGCACA
Source organism: Phycisphaerae bacterium (assembly GCA_029259995.1). Classification (GTDB taxonomy): domain Bacteria; phylum Planctomycetota; class Phycisphaerae; order UBA1845; family UTPLA1; genus ECT2AJA-110-A. Next base: position 4,624 of record JAJDEC010000156.1, on the reverse strand, counting down.
CATGACGCATCATCTGCAAGACGACGCCGCGGGACGCGGCGGCTCTGAATTGAAAATGTTGTCGGCGACGTGAACTACGGGCGCATGGCCTTCGCCTCACCCAGCAACTGCCGCGTTCTCTCCAGCATCGCCGGCGCCGTCTTGTCTCCGGCATCCAGCGCAATCACTCGTTCGAAACACGCGACGGCATCCCGCCACATCTCGACGGCAGTCTTCAAGTCCCCGAGCCGGGCAGCGGAATTGCCGAGATTGCCATGGCAAGTCCCCAGTTGTAGCCACGCCTCGTGATAGTCCGGCGCCAGCTCGACGGCCTTGCGGCAGATCGACGCGCCGTGCGACCAATACCTCAGCGAGATCGGTACGTTCGCCATCGTGCCCAATTGCAGGGCCTGTTCGTAGTCCGTCCCTGTCGCCGAAGCGATCCAGCTGTCCGCGTCGAGCCGCTGCGGCCCCATCGGATTTGCCAGCACCACGTCCGTATGCGCCCAAATACCACGACGAATAAAGATGACGACGCTCTTGTCAAAATAGACGAGCACCCACGCCAATTCATCGCGCATGAGATTGCGGACGAGCAGCTGTGTGTCGGGACCGCAATGGAGCATCACGACGTTGACATGATTGCGATCGAAGAACTCGTTGTGCGGCAGTTTGGCAAGCCCCACGTCGAACGCCTCGGACAACGTGATATCGCTGTAAGCAAAGGTATTCGTGTCGACAAACAACCTGAAGCGACTCGGCAGCCACATGAGGGCATTACTCGATGCGAAGTAGTCGACATACAGTTCGGGCGTCAGATTGCTCTGCTGCGAAATCCAATGGGCGGCGGCCTGCGGAAACGTGACGTCGCTGTATCCGGTTCCTCTCTGGCGCGTGATGCGACGTTCGTGGAAGTACCAGCGCCCCGTGCCAATGAGGAAAAGCAGACTGACGATCGAAACAATCAGCATGATGGAAGTGATCTGGCGAGCGCGCGCGGCAAGCATGCTCGGCTTGTGTCGCTTCGAATCATCTCGTTTGAACATCTCCGCAATAGCGACAACGGCCAGGGGCGTCGCGATAAAGGCGAACGGCGCGATGTTCCGTCGCATCTGCGTCGCCACAATGAAAAACCCGAGCATCGCCAGGCATAACGGCCAGCGCTACTGCCGAAAACTGGAGACGAGGCCAACGAAGACCACGATCAGAAGCAGGACAAACGCGTCGATTGTGAATCGATTGATGGACTCGTCGAAGAAGCTGAACGGCGATTGGAATTCGGAAATGTTTGACCAGCTTCCGGCCGTGTCCGTCGGTCCTGCGCCCCCCATCGCGTCCGTTTGTGCGAGGTAGCGAGCTGTCCGAAATGGAAAAGCCGCCGCGAGCACATGCCACGGATGACAGCAGCAGGCGACGGCCTGCACCACGAACGCAACGAGAATGCGCTTCCCATTCGCCGCCGTATGTTGGCTGTAGAGCGATGCGCTCCATCGCTGCAGCAGCATCCCGGAAATCGCCACGACGGCCCAGCACATCGTCAGCGCCACGCCGAGCAGAAAATAGCTGTGCAAATTGACCAGCAGCAGCTGCAATCCGACAAGGGCGGCAATGTGCCAGCGCGTTCGAACACCGCCAACGAGCACCACGAGTTGAACGCTGAGAACCGCGTAACTGAACAGCTCGGGGCGAAGGCTGAACCGCTCGTATCCGGCCATCGCGGCGAGAATCCACGCAAAGGCGAGCGGAAGCGGTCGGCGCGTCTGCCGAAAGACGATGTGACCAATCGACGCGAAGATGACGGCAATCAAAGCGGAACGCAGCGCAAACAGACCGACAGCGCCGCCGAATCCTTCGATCCATGCGAAGATGACTTGCGCGCCCCAGTTGGCGTTGACGAACGGCTGACATGATTCGGCATACAGGAACGGATCGGGCTGGAATCCGACGATATTGCCCGTCTCCAGGAAATGGCGACCGTAGGCGATATGGTATCCGAGATCCAGATTACCGATCTTGAACCAGGCGAGCAGCACGACGACGAGGGCCGACAGAACGACGGCGATCCAGCCGACGACATCTGTCCGCGGCGATTCAGGCGAAACGGGTTGCGACGGGGCCGGGCTGGATTTGGATCGAGTCACTTTGATGTATCGGCCATTGGAATAGAAAAAACCGGCCGGTTTCGCAGGGAATCCGGCCGGTCTGAGTCATCGTTCAATGATTGTCGAATTCTCCGACTAGAACCCCTCGCGTTCGAGCGACGAAAGCGTCGGGAATGCGTCGGCCTCAGCCTCTTCCTGGATGATGATCGTGGGTTTGATCAGGATCAGGAGGATGGCATCGTCCTTCACGTTTGACGTGTTGGAGAAGGCTCGTTTGAGGACCGGGATTCGCGAGAGAATCGGTACGCCGGCATCCACGTCTCGCTCGCCGGACTGTTTGAGACCGCCGATGAGAAGCGTTCCGCCGTCCGGCACGGACACAGTCGTGTTGACGACCTGCGTCGTTCGCGTGGCAAGTTCGACGAAACCGGAACCGACAGTTTGGGATCCACCGAAGAAGACGGTTCGGAATTCACCTGTGACCTGCGTTCCCGTGCGAACCGTCATCGTGACGTACTTGCGATCGTCGGAGACAGTCGCCTGCACGTCGAGCACGCGGCCTGTGAGGGCCGTCAGAATGTTCGGCTGGAAGGCACCTGCGTTGTCACCAATGACGGGCGTCAGGGCCGCGATATAGTCTTGCTCGATCGCAGATGCGAAGAATGCTCGCTGTCCGTTGAACAGCACCAGTCGCGGTGCGTCCAATTCGCTGGCGCGTCGATCGACCTGCGATGCACGGATGAGGAAGTCGACCTGCACGTTGTCGAGGAAGCTTCCAAAGATCTGGAACGCCGGTTGATCGTTGAGCAATGAGCCCAGCGACCCGTCGATGTTGGTGTCTGTCGGCGACGCGAGACTCAATGTGTTATTCACGATCGGTATCGGCGAATAGCTGTTCGTCACCGAGCCGCCGGGCACGAGCCCCGGCTGACCGAACGGCTGACCGAACGGCTGCGACGGCAGGCCGATGCCGACACCGCCGGGAGCACCCGGCGTGAATCCGTTTCGCACAAACTGTCGCGGCACAAGGACTGGATTGTTTGTGCTGGGATTGAGAATCGTCGTCTGATCGAACCCGGCGTTTCCGTTATTCAGAATAATGTCGAGGTCGACACCAATCTGTTCGAGCCAGTTTCGAGAAATCGTGATGTAGCGTGCTTCAACGGCAATCTGCAACGCACGCGCCTGACGCAGCTGCGTCAACAAGTCGCGCAGCTGCTGATGGTTGGAAGATGTCTGCGTGACGACCAGCTGCTGGTTGAGCGTCGCAATTGATCCGACGTTTCCGCCGGCGGAGCGCCAGCTTTCCGGATCGATCGTCTGCTGAATCAGATCGATGATGGGCTGGAGCGCGTCTTCGGGATTCTGCTGCTCGTCTTCTTCACCTTCGTCGAACAGCTGATTTCCGCCGCCGCCGCCGCCGCCACCGCCGCCGCCGCCACCGCCGCCGCCGCCGCCGAAGCCGCCGCCCTGGCCGATGAACTGACCGCCGCCGAGGCCGCCTTGCTGACCGCCGCCGCCCTGATTCTGGCCGGCCTGCGTAATGTCGATTCGCGGGCCGACAAACGTCGGCACGGAAATGATCAGATCCTGTACGTTGTAAACGTGAACGTTCGTGCGACGACTCAGGTCTTCCTTCGTCGAAATTCGAACGATGCCTTCGTCGACTTCGTAACCGAGTTCGACTTCGCCGCCGCCTGCTTCGTCGAGAATCAGCTCGAGTGCTTTCTGATACGAAACGTCGGTCAACTGGATCGACACTTCCGCATCCTTCTCAACGGCGACCGTTTCCATCGCCGCCCAGTTGGGAACGATGTTCACGCCGGTCAGGGCTCGAAGCTTGTCGACGACTTCCTCGAACTCCATGGCGTCGAACTTGATCTCGGGCGATCGAGTCTTGAGTCGCTCTCGCGTCTTCCGCGATTCCTCGGAATCTCGAAGCTCTCCCGTGCTCTTGCGACGGGCCGCGATTTCCGGCCAGTTCTTCGGATAGGTCATGTCCTGGTGATATGGAATGCCGGACAGGTCGTTTTCGATCAACAGATCGCGCGTCTCACTGTGACGCGTCGCAACGGCTTCGCGATCGCGAATGCTCTGCGAGAGATCCTCCAGCGTGTCGCGCATCCATCGGGCCTGCTCGTGATCGGGCTCGATGGCGAGTACCTGATCGAGCACCTGGATTGATTCATCCAGGCGGCCTTCCTTGCGAAGTTCAGCCGCACGAGCCATCAGCTCATCGACGCGGCGTGCCTTCGTCTCCTGAATTCGCGAAATCTTGTCTTCCTGGATGCGAGCGATTTCTTCGGTTTGTTCCCGAATCTCGTTCTCGCTGTAGGCGCGTTGTTCGTCCTCAATGAAGCGTTCGAGATCCTGAAGCTGTCGGCGGAAATCGTCGTACTTTGATGCAGGCGATGCGTATCGGCGATTGGCCTCGATCGTCTGTCGGGCCACATCCAGTTTGCGGAACGCGTCCTCAAAGTTGCCTTCGATGACATCCAGCCGGATTTCCTTTTCCAACTCGCGATACTGTGCTTCGGCCTTCT
>JAJDEC010000155.1 GCA_029259995.1 Phycisphaerae bacterium | reverse complement strand
ATTCGAATCGTGTGATAGACTACCTGCCATACTTGGCTGCTCATCGCGAACCTCCATGTTCTTGCCGGAACGAAAAAGGTGTAACGATAGCAGCCATTTGTATTTAGCGCAAGAAACAAATCACAACGCGCGCATTCTTCTTTATCGCTGGGGCACGCTCCAATTACCAATTTCCGTCCTGTAGGGACGGAATGAGTCTCTTGCGCCTGGCTCACGCCGTCCCACCGGGACGGCAATACGTAAGAAACGCTCGTCGCAATCCCAGCCTTGTAAAGGTTGGGCCATTTTCATGTCGTCCCTGTCGGGACTTGGTGGAATGCCGCCGCCGCGTCGACAAGCGCCGTCAACGGTCCCCGCAAATCCGTGAAGACCCTTTCTTTCGCTCGCGCGAAAGACATATCAGACGTTAGCATCCCAGTTCCGCCGACACTTGAATTGGCCGACGACCGAAATGGCGGGGCCGGTCCGCGGCGGGCAAAGGAAACGATCATCGGCACGCAACAGGCAAATCCGTCTGACCGATGAATGTCGGAGCGTTTGCACAGAAAATCAGGTGTCGGGCCGGAGCCCCGAGTCGATCCGATGCCCGCCGAGTTGACCAATAAAAAACGAGATCCAATGGCGAAGCGAAAAGTACTTCTGATCGGATGGGACGCGGCGGATTGGGAACACATCGATCCGCTTATCGAGGCGGGTGAGTTGCCGACGCTCGCGAAATTCCTCAATGGCGGCGTCATGGGCAACCTGGCGACACTCGAGCCCGTTTTGTCCCCGATGCTCTGGAATTCCGTCGCCACGGGCAAGCTGGCGGAGAAGCACGGGATTCACGGCTTCATCGAGCCCGATCCCGTCAACGGCGGCGTACGGCCCTACACGAGTACGTCGCGCAAAGTGAAGGCGATCTGGAACATTCTGTCGCAGGAAGGCTATCGCAGCAACATCGTCGGCTGGTGGGCGAGCCATCCGGCGGAGCCGATCAATGGCAGCATCGTCACGAATCATTTCAACGGCGTGAAGTTTGTCCCGTCGAAGGGATGGCAAGTGGCGCCGGGGACGATTCATCCGAAAGAGAAGACGCAGTTCCTGGGACGATTCCGCGTCATGCCGCAGGAACTGACGGAAGCGCACATACTCCCCTTCATTCCAAATGCGGCGAACATCGATCAGGAGAAGGACAAGCGCCTCAGCACTTTCGCGAAGGTGCTCAGTGATTGCGTGTCGGTCCATTCCGTCGCGACGGCATTGATGGAGACGGAGCCATGGGATTTCATGGCCGTCTATTACGACGCGATTGATCACTTCAGCCATGCGTTCATGTACTATCATCCGCCGAAGATGTCGAATATTTCCGAAGCAGACTTCGAGATGTACAAGGACGTCGTCAAAGGGGCCTACAAATTTCACGACATGATGCTCGAACGACTGCTCGAGCTGGCCGGGCCGGATTGCACAACGATCCTCTGTTCAGATCACGGGTTTCAGTCGAGACATTTGCGACCTTTGAGCATGCCGCGCGAACCGGCGGGGCCGGCGGCGTGGCATCGGCAGTTCGGCATCGTGGCCGTCAACGGCCCGGGCATCAAGAAAGACGAGCTGATTTTCGGCGCGAGTCTGATCGACGTGGGGCCGACAGTTCTGAGCCTGTTCGATCTGCCGATCGGTAAGGACATGGATGGCCGACCGCTCGTGGAGATTTACGAGAACGCACCGGAGATCAGGGAGATTCCTTCGTGGGAGGATGTGCCTGGCGAAGACGGGATGCATCCGCCGGGCACGGAATTGAATCGAAACGACTCGGAAGAACTGATGAAGCAGTTCGTCGCGCTGGGTTACGTCGAGGATCCGGGCGATGACAAGGAGAAGGCCGCGGAGAATGCGGACATCGAGTCCAAGTACAACCTCGCGCGGCAATTGCTCTGGCTGAACCAATACGACAAGGCCCTCGTGCTTGCCCAGGAGATTGTCGAGAAACGATCGTGGGAATCGCGCTTCATCGAGTTGCTCGCGAAGTGTCTCTTGAGCGCGGGCTATCTGAAGCTGACAGAAGAACTGATGCAGACGGCGTTCCCGGACGAATCGCAGTTGCCCGGCAGGCTGATCATCGTATTGGCCCAGGCGGCATTGGGCATGCGGGACACGGATCGGGCGCTGGCGCTGTATCGTCGGGCGGAGGCCATGGACGCGCAGGCGCCGGGGCTTCACATTCAGCTGGGCGACGTCTACCTGCAGATGGCCCGGTTTGACGACGCCGAGCGCGCGTACAAGAAGGCCATTGAGATTCACGAAGACAGCTCGCTGGCATGGCAGGGCTTGTCGACTGTCTATCGCCGTCGGGGCGACAACGAGAAGACGGCCGACGCGGCGCTGAACGCCGTGGGGCGAATTCATCGTTCGCCGATGGCGCACTTCAACCTGGGAGTCGCTTTGGCTCGATCGGGCGATCCGCAACGGGCGGAGCTGGCGTTCCAGACGGCGCTGAAGTTTCGTCCCAACATGCTCAACGCACATCGCTGGCTCTCGGCCCTGTACAGGTCCGAACTCTCGAATCCGGAAAAAGCGCAAGCGCACTACCAGGCTGCTCACGTTATTCAAGGGAAGCAGGGCGGCAGCCAGTCGCCGAAAGCGCCGCGTACCTATCAGCGATTCGATTTGCCGGAAATCCCGTCGCCCGCGGAGCGCCGCAAGCGACTGGACGAGGAGCGACCGATCAAGAAGGCGACGGCGAAGTCGTCGGGCAAGGAATTTGTGCTCGTGTCCGGTCTGCCGCGATCGGGCACATCGCTGATGATGCAGATGCTCGAAGCGGGGGGAATGCCGATTGCGACGGACGGCGAGCGGGCAGCGGATGTAGACAATCCGAAGGGCTATTACGAATGGGAAGCGATCAAGCAGGTTGCGAAGAAGCCGCAGTTGCTCGATGAAGAGGGGCTCGACAAGAAGGCGATCAAGTCGATCTCGATGCTGCTGACGCACATGCCGCCGGCGCATCGTTACAAGGTTGTTTTCATGAAGCGGCCCATCGAGGAGATTGCCGCGTCGCAGTACAAGATGATCGATCGGCTTGGCACGCAGGGCGCCGAACTGACGGAAGCGGACTTGCTGCGCGGACTGGCGCAGCATCGTCACGAGGCGATCGGTTTTCTGGAAAAGGCGGAGAATTTCGATGTGCTGACGATCGACTATCCGGCGCTCGTGGAGAATCCGGGAGAGGTGATTCCGCAGGTCGTTGAGTTCCTCGGCAATGATCGGCTGCCGCATGTTGAAGCGATGCATGCCGTCGTGGATCCGTCGCTGCATCGGCAGAAGAAGGACTGAGGACTCGCCGGGCACGGGCCGAGTTGACATAGGTTGCCAAGCGCTTCCATTTCGATGGGCATGTATGTCTAATTGGGTGAATGCCGGAGTTCTATCGACTGCTCCTGATATTCGTCTGTCTTCCGACTCTTGCCCTCTGGATCAGTTACTTGATCGTCGGTCCGACGATTCGCGCCGTGCGCAATACCCGGATTCAAGTCTCAACGCCATTGAAGCCAATGTTGCCGACGGATCCGAGGCTTCCGGGCGGCGCCCGCTGGTTCTTCGCCGACGTCTGGGCACAATTGGAATCGATCGGCTTTGAGCCTGTGATCTATCTGCATTCCGACGCGATTGCCAGCGGCGGGGCGTCCTTTCTGATGATACTCGAGCATCCCGTCAATCAGGATGGCGTGGCGGCAGCGATTGCGTTCGTTCCAGGGCGTCATGGGGCAAGCGTGCAATGTTCTGTAGAGTACTCCACGGAGTCGCCCGAACGCCTGGATGTGACGACAACCAATTCCTCAGGCGCTGACATTCTCCCAAGGCTGCCCAACGAGCGCGTGCTTCGGGTTCCCGGTATGCGCGATCTTGCCGCACTATACAGCGTGCACGGCCTTCATCTCGCAACGACTGAGGTTCGTGAGAAACGGAATTTTCCTGCGCCCACCCAGCTTCACGCCGATATGCAGAACGCCACATTTCGACGATTCACGTGGCTCGCCGACATGGGCGCTGTTCGATTCACGGACGAAGGCCGACGTGTCAGGTTCAACTGGCGATGCGCTCTTGGAGTGGCTTGGAAACTTCTGCCAATCAATCGCCGATCGCGATTGACACTGGCCCGACGACGGGCGGCACGCTGGTTGAATCGCCATGGAATGCCGGGACACTACGAGTACCTCGATTTCGCTCGCGCCGTCGCGAACCATGGTGCGTTTTCAGGGAACCTTCCGATCCCGGATTGGTATCCATCGGCCGACGATACGGTCGGCCGCTGGTTCAAGTCGTGCGATGTGTGTCGGTCCCGGGTCGCGGCTGATCGGCCCGATTGCGATGTCGTCACCTGTTCGACGTGCGGGCTCGAGCAGACGCCGACCGACGAATCACCGCTGATCGCATTCGATCTCGCGCCTAAGCAATCCGAACGATGCGGAATTCGCAGAGGCGTTTTCTAGGCGGAATTGCAGAATAATCCTTTGGATCCGCCCGAGGCCTATCGCCTGTATCGGACCGGCTATTAGCCGGTTCCACACGATGAACGATTTCCAATCCGCACTTAGTCCTTGCTGCTGCGAAGGATGCAAACGGGACCTCAATCTGTCGTTATGGGGCTTCCTGCCCACTTGGGGCCGCGGTATAATCCTGCATGTTGGCAGGGTTTGTTCGCAATGGATGCGTCCAGTTCGCTCAGCCCCGCCTTCCTCGCGCAAGAACAAAGGGTCTCAAATCATGTTTCGTTCCCACCCAATCTCATGGATGTGTACGGCGTCGTTGCGCGCCGGCCGTGTCGCCGGGTTAGCCCTCATCGCGATCGCGTTGGCGGCGCAGGCAGGCTGCGACACGTCGGCTCAGCAGGCGCTCAACGGCGGCGTCACGGGCGAGAATTCGACGCAGGATAGTGCGGCGGGCGATGCGCCTGCCGGATTTGGTGCGCCGGCTGCCGCACCATTGGCGCCGGGGCTCGCGGCGGATGAATCCGCCGGAGAACTGCTGGTTCGCGATATCGAAGAAGCGGATGTCATCAAGATTGCCGGCGACAAGCTCTACGCGCTGAATCAATTCAAAGGGCTGTTGATCGTCGATGTCGCCGATCCGGATGCGCCGACGCTGCTCGGCTCGCTCGATTTACGCGGTCGCGGCGTCGAGATGTATGTCGTCGGGGATCGGGCATTTGTCTTGTTGAGTGCGGATTACTATGACGCCTACTACGACGATTTTATCCTCCCGCCTGGGGCGGCGATCGATACGGCGCCGTCCGCGTTGAGCATTGCACCGGACGGCCGGGCCGTTCCGCCGCCGCCGGACTTCGAGGGGAGCCAACTGGCGATCGTCGATGTGTCGGGTCCGACAGATCCGACAACGGACGGCAAGATCAATCTCGTCGGGTTTGCCAGCCAGAGTCGGCGCGTCGGCGATGTGATCTACGTGATCGGAACGAACCTGAACACATACACGGGCTTCTATGCCGACGATGCAGAGAACTCGGTGGATGAGGGATTCGTCGCGTCCATCAATGTCGCCGATCCGACGGATCCCAAGCCCGTCGAGCGAGAGAACATTCCGGGCGACGGCTTGCTGATGCACGTCACGGCGGAGGCCATCTATGCCGCGGGGCATGGCTATGATTCCGATCGAAGCGAGTCGACGACGGACATGCAGATCATCGATATCTCTGACGCGGGCGGCGCGATCCAGTTGCGCGACGCGTTCAGCATTCCGGGCGCGATTGACACGCGTTTCCACATGGATGCATTCGATGACGTGTTTCGAATCGTGACGGAGACATGGGGATTCGGCTTTCAGCAAGTGCGATTGTTTACGTATGACATTTCTGATGCTGACAATGTCCAGCCCATGGGGGAAGTGCAGATCATTGAGGGCGAATCGCTGGAAGCCGTCCGATTCGACGGCATTCGCGGCTACGCCGTCACGTTTCTCCGCGTCGATCCGCTGTTCGTGCTGGATCTGAGCGACGCTGCGAATCCGAAAGTCGCCGGCGAACTGGAAGTGCCGGGCTTTTCGACGCATATTGAACCGCGCGGTGATCGCCTGATTGCCGTCGGTATCGACGACACGGACGGCAATCGACCTGCTGTTGCCTATTACGACGTCGCCGATCCCGCCAACCCGGCGCAACTGGGCCGCGTGAT
>JAJDEC010000154.1 GCA_029259995.1 Phycisphaerae bacterium | reverse complement strand
CAACCCAGGGCTGCGATTGCCCGCTTCGCGGGCTGCACTTGCCCTGGGCTTCCTTATGGCACGCCTTCAGCGTGCGGCGTGAGTCCGATCAAGTCGCATGCCCCTACGTTCATGTCGCGTTCCCCTGCGCTCAAGTCGCATTCCCCTGCGCTCAAGTCGCATTCCCCTACGTTCACGTCGCGGTCCCGTGCGTTAACGTCGCGTTCCCCTACGCTCAAGTCGCGTTCCCCGGAATTCCGAGATGAACCTTTTTCTTGGGGGATTTCCATACAGTTTCGGAGACTGTGTCACAGATTCCGAGGAACAATTCATCGTCGTCGGGCGAGAACGCGAATTCACGACGTGTCGTTTCCATGGCGTCGCGCCGCGGAACTGCTCTCGACGTGGATCGCCGTCTAAGCCATGCCTAATGCGGGCGTCAGCCGATCGTCATGGCCCATTTGCAGGATATGTTGCCTCGGCGACGTCCAGAGTACGGCTTCGCCAGTTCGACGACTTTCACTGGGATTCAAGAAATGGGCGATATGACGACCGATCACCTTCGACGATATCGAGACATCTCCTGGCTGCTCTGGAAACACGGTCGAAGTGAATGGGCGCAATCCTCGGGGCTGGATCGACATGTGAAGGAGACGTTCGAGGATGAAAACTCGGGGCCCGAAGCGCTGACGTCGGACCTTGAGTCGCTTGGACCGACGTTTATCAAGATCGGTCAGATGCTCGCGAGCCGCGCCGACTTGCTTCCGCCGGAATACCTCGAGGCCCTGGCCAGACTGCAGGACGACGTCGCCCCGTTGCCGTTTGAGTCGATTGAGCGCGTGATCGCCGAAGAACTCGACGTCCGGCCCTCACGGGCTTTTGAGGAAATCGATCCGTCACCGATGGCGACGGCGTCCCTCGCCCAGGTGCATCGGGCGACATTGCGTGACGGACGCCCCGTCGTCATCAAGGTGCAACGGCCGGACATCGACGACCAGATCCGCGTCGACTTCGAGGCCTTTGCGTCCATCGCACGACTTGGATCCTTGACGTCCGCCGGGAAGCGTTACCAGTTCGAGGCGCTCGTCGAGGAATTTCGAAACACGATGACGCAGGAACTGGATTACGTGCAGGAGGCTCAGAATCTGCTCGCGCTTCGCCGCAACCTTCGGGAATTCAAGCGGATTCACATCCCGAAACCCGTCATCGAATTCTCAAGTCGGCGAGTTCTCGTCATGGAGCGCTGCGACGGCGCCAGCGTCGCGGATTTGTCGCCCGTTGTCCTGACTGAAATTGATTGCGTGGCCCTGGCCGACGAGATGTTCTCGGCGTACCTCAGGCAGATTCTTGTTGATGGTTTCTTTCATGCGGATCCGCATCCGGGCAACGTCCTGCTGGATCGTGACCATCGGATCGCCCTGATCGATCTGGGGATGGTCGGTCGAATCAACGCGGGGCTGCGGCATCAGCTGCTGAACCTGGTTCTCGCGATCAGCGAAGGGGATGCCGATCGCGTTTGCGAGATCACGGAACAGATCAGTCCGCCGCCCCAGGATTTTGATCGCGTCGCATTCCGGCGCGGTGTGTCGGACCTGGTGCTGATGAATCAACAGAAGGAAGTCGGCGACCTGGAAGTCGGCCGCATTGTCCTCGAGATTCAGCGAATCTCAGGAGATTCGGGACTCCGGCTTCCCGCCAACCTCGCGCTGGTCGGCAAGACGCTGGTGAACCTCGACACGATTGCCAAGAAACTGGCGCCCGACTTCAACCCCAACGAGGCGATTCAACGGCATGCCGCCGACCTGATCCGGCGAAGAATGCGCGATCGGGTCTCACTGGGAAATGTGTTTCAGACGTCACTCGAAATGGCGGAGATCACGGCGCAACTGCCCAAGCGAGTCAACGAGGTGCTGACGCAGATCGGGGATCGAGGGATCCGGCTGAACGTGGACACGATTGACGAAGCCAAGTTCATACGCGGCTTTCATAAGATCGCCAATCGCATCACGTCGGGGCTGATCATCGCCTCGCTCATCATCGGCGCCGCCCTGATCATGCGCGTCAAGTCTGAGTACACGCTGTTGGGATATCCGGCGCTTGCCATCGTCCTGTTTCTCGCAGCGGCGACCGGTGCGAGCGTGCTCCTGTGGCACATTTTCATCCGGGATCGCGACGATGAAGGGCATTGAGACTCGATGGCCGGCGTGATGATTGGCGCGCGCTGTTTCGTGCTGACGACAGCGTAGTAGAAACGCTGCGCGTACGTGCCAGGCATCGTGGCGTTCGCCCACCCTCCGGGCGGGGTCTGTATGTTGTCGCTTTCCAGGGACTGGAAGTTCCTGGCGACAGTCGTGCGCCCTCCGGGCGAGGGTGTGCAGCGTATTCGGAATACGGCATTGGGATCGCTACCGCAACACACTCATTCCCTGGTCAAACACGACGTCGACCGGAATCCCCGCTGTCGAGAGGCGATCGAGGTCGGCCTGGAGGGCCGGGCCGACGTTGCCCATCTCGGCCATCAGTTGATTGACGCCGGCGTAGTCGCCGTCGCCCTGCAGCTGGAGGATCTTGTTGCTCAGGGCCGTGACAGCTTCGCCCATCTTGTCGGGCACGACGCGGTATCTGCCCGACTCGTCGTCGCGTGAAAATGCGCCGGCCTTCTCGAAGAAATTGAAGCGGAGCATGTTGGCGCGGCCGTGGGCGCTGGAGGCGCCGAAGCGGACGCTGCGGAAGATGCCGGCGAGGAACGTGACGTAGTTGTCCATTAATTCGCCATCCGCAATTTCACCCTGCTCACGGAGCTTCGTGACCATGTAGAGACCGAGGATGTCGGCCTTGCCTTCTTCGAGTGCGGACGACTGTTCCTTCAGTGCGTCGCGGACAGAGCCGCGCCCGTTGATCGTGTCCTTGATGCCAAGGCCATGCGCGACTTCGTGGAACATTGTGTTACCGAAGAAAGCGTCGAAAGTGATGTGCTTGCGCTGGTCCCTGGCGATGAGTTCGTCGGCGATGGGCAGGAGGATCTGGTCGTATTTGGCGCGCATGGCGTTCTTGAGCTGCAGGCGGCGCGAGCCCTTCTTGAGCTGGACTTCCTCGTCGTTGGGCAGGTTGATGGCGATCGTCTTTGAGCCGGCGTTGCAGTCGCCTGCGTAAAACACGACATCGTAGGCGTTCAGGTCGGAGTCGGTGCCCGGTGTTTCGCGTTTGTACTGATCGGGGACGGGCAGGCCTTTTTGGAGACCTGGCAGCATCGCGGCGTATTTTGCGAGTCGTTCGCTCCACTCCTTGTCTTTGACAAGAACGTATGCCTCGAAGCAGGCCTTCTGTCCGAACATCTGGTCTTCGTAGGTTTCGATGGGACCGATGACGCAGTCGATGGTGTTGTTCTTCATATCCATCCACTGCATGTCGCTGGGCTGGTAGTTGTTTTGCAGCAAGGCCAGAGCGCGCTGGAAGAGGTATTGGCGAAGGCCTGGGTCCTCCGCCAATTCGGCGGCGGATTTGAGCTTGCCGGCGGCGCCGGTCAGTTGTTCCTTGAAGAACACGCTGTACGGAACGGCGTCGAGTTCACCATCTGCGTTGCGGCGAACCATCGTGTAGAGGCTCTTGAGCGCTTTGGCCTTGTCGGGATGTGATGCGCAGTAGCTCTCGAAGTCCGCTTTCGTCATGTCGGGCGGGTAAAAGTTGGCGCCCTTGGGCTTCTCGCCAATGCCGGGGATGAAGGGTTTGTTGTTGTCGAGGCGATCCCATGGGCCGTAGTTAATTTCGGCGAATCGCTTCATGTCGCGATCGTTGATCTTCGCCATGAGCGTCTGCTTGTCGCCATAGGCCTGGATCCAGAAAGCGTTGTCCATGTGCTGGGCGGCTTCAATAAGCAGCGGGATCATCTTCCGCTCATTGGGCGTTAGCTTCCGCATGTCGGTCGTGAGTCGGACGGTGGCGTATTTATCGAGCATCGGATTCCCCGTCTTTTTGTGGCGGGTCGGCGAATTCGGGTCGCCGCAGCCTGTGGAAAGGATCATGAGGCCTGTGATAATCATCGCATGAATCTGGGAATTGCGCATCGGACTGGCGTCTCCTCGGCGAAAAAGTGCGTACCTGATCTGCCCGGCCCCCTGCTCGGGATCGCGTGCGAAGTTATTCGAATGCCGAAAGGCTGGCAACGAACGCGGCCCGCCAGCGACGCCGGGGATTCGGTGGTTGTTGGACGTTGATTCGCCGGGCCCGGAATTCGACACGTCCCAGGCGACCTTAGGCCACGATCCAGTGCCCCCATCGGAGTCACAAGTCCTTGACAGGACCGAAACTTGCGGTTCCACTACGGGGCTCGAATTCGGTCCGAATCCACTGTGGTAAAGGTGCGCGCATGGCGTCGCTCGACGAGCTCAGACAACGCATTGATTCGCTGGACGACGAGATTGTCGCCCTGCTGAACCAGCGCGCCGAGGCCGCCGTCGAGATCGGTCGGCTGAAGAATGCTGCCGGATCACCCGTCTTCGCCCCGGATCGAGAGAAGCGGATCCTGGATCGGATCTGCGAAAAGTCCAATGGACCTTTGTCGAAGGCATCGTTGCTGGCGATCTATCGCGAGTTGATGTCGGCGTCGTTCGCGCTGGAGCGACCGCCGCGCGTGGGATATCTGGGGCCCAAGGGTTCCTATTCACACGAAGCGGCGATGACGAAGTTCGGGGCGTCGGTCGAGTATGAAGCGCTGGTGCACATCGGCGGCGTGTTCGATGCGATGGATCGCGGGCACATCGACTACGGCGTTGTGCCCGTTGAGAACAACACGACGGGCGGCGTTGTGCTGGATACACTGGATGCCTTCGCCGAGACGGGCGTGACGATTTGCAATGAACTGCAGTTGCCGATTCACTTGAACCTGATGGCCAACTGTCGGATGGAAGATATCGAGATCGTGCAATCCAAGCCAGAGGCGTTCAAGCAGGTGCAGCGTTGGCTGGCGGAGACGGGGCTCGTGGAAAAAGTCGCGCCCGCGCCGAGCACGAGCCGTGCAGCGGAGTTGGCCGCGCACACGAAGGGGACGGCGGCGATCGGCAGCGCGTTGGCGGCGAAGCTGTATGGTCTGCAGATTCTCGCTGCGAATATCGAGGACAACCCGCGCAACGCGACGCGGTTCTTCGTTCTGGGCAAGGAGCCGGCGAAGCCCACGGGGAACGATCGAACGAGTTTGATGTTTGTGACGGCGCATCGCGCCGGGGCGCTGGCTGAAGCGCTGCTTGCCGTGCAGAAGCACGGCGTGAACCTGACGATGATCACGTCGCGTCCGAGCGCGTCATCGGCGGGCGAATACAACTTTTTTGCGGATCTGGACGGGCACGCGACGGACAAGGCACTGACGGCGACGATCGAAGAGATGCGTCGGCATTGCAAGTCGGTTCGCGTGCTGGGTTCTTATCCCAAACCCGGAGAGGCGGTTGCGGCCTGATGCGAAAACCCTTCGTTGCCGGCAATTGGAAGATGAATCTTGATCTGGCGGGCGCACGATCGCTCGTGGCGGGGATCGTTGAAGGCCTTGGCGGTTCGTCGAAGATCGATGTGGCGATCTGTCCGCCGTCGATCTATCTGTTTCCGATGGCGAAGGCGATCGTGGAATCGACTGTCGCCATGGGCGCACAGAATTGCTGGAGCGCGCCGTCGGGCGCTTTTACGGGTGAAGTGTCGGCAGCGATGGTCAAAGAGACCGGCTGTAGGTACGTCATCCTCGGCCACAGCGAGCGCCGCAACACGATCGGCCCCAGGGATTCGAATGGAAATATCGCCGGCGAATCCAATGACATGATCGCGGCAAAAGTTCGAGCGGTCTTCGACAATGAAATGATCCCGATTGTGTGCGTCGGCGAGACGCTGGCGCAGCGCGACGCGAACGAAACGGAATCTGTCCTGACGAGTCAGTTGGCGGGAAGCCTGGCGAGTGTGAAGGCGGAGGAAGCGTCGAAGCTGGTTGTCGCGTACGAACCCGTGTGGGCGATCGGTACGGGACGAACGGCGACGTCGGCACAGGCGCAGGCGGCCCACGCGCATATTCGCGGCCAGCTTGTTGAGCGATTCGGCGCGGATGTGGCAAACGCGATTCGGATACAGTACGGCGGCAGTGTGAAGCCGGACAATGCGAGAGAATTGATGAGCTGCCCGGATGTGGACGGCGCGCTCGTGGGCGGTGCGAGTCTCAAGCCCGCCGACTTTGTGGGAATTATCAACGAAACGATTCAGGCGAAAGACCTTTAGACAATAAGGAATTCCATCATGTTGGCAATCGGATTTGGCGTCACGATGATCAGTATCCTGATCATCGGAATCTCCGTCCTACTGATCGGCCTCGTTCTGCTTCAGAAGAATCGCGGCTCCGGCCTTTCGGGTGCATTCGGCGGCGTCGGCGGCCACTCTGCATTCGGCACGAAAACAGGCGACTTTCTGACGTGGTTTACGGTCGGACTGGCGACGTTGTTTCTCGTTCTCTGTATTGCGGGGAACTTCATGTTCGAGCCCGAGAAACCGAAGGTTGTGAATCCGGTGTCGACGCTATCGGGCACGACTCCCCCGGCGGCGGGCGCTACCGCCCCGGCGGCGGGCGCTACCGCCCCGGCGGCGGCAACACCCGCCGCGGGCACACCCGCAGGCGCGGCATTGATCGATACGACGAACGGCGACGACGACGACGCAACGACGTCGGACTAGTTCCGGCATCGCATTCGGCGTACGGCGATGCAGTCTATCGCCGGTGATTCGAACGCGGCGTTTCGGCATCGCGTGTCGTCAACGATCGATCCGTCGATCCTGGAGTTGTCATTTGATTCACAGCATGACGGGTTTTGGTGAGGCGAAGACCACGGAAGATGGCGTGTCTTATCGTGTTGAGATTCGCAGCGTCAACAATCGGTACTTCAAGGCGGCGATCAAGCTGCCGGAATCGATGCAGCGCTACGAAACGGAGATCGACAAGTTGCTCCGCGCGAAGATGGGTCGCGGCAGCGTGACATACAATCTTCGACTCCGCGACGATCGCCCCGCCGCCGCCTATTCCGTCAATACCGCGTTGATCGGCGCATACGTGGAGCAATTGCGAGCCGTGTCCGCCGATGCCAGCGGCGGGATCACGCTGGACGTCGGTCGATTTCTGGAGATTCCCGGCGTGCTGCAACCACCGATCGTGGATGAGCAGGCGCTGGCGGAACAGTTCAAGATCGTGGTGCGGCTGACGAACGATGCGGCGGATCGACTCATCGAAATGCGCAAAGTCGAAGGCAAGACGATTGCCGAGGACTTCGCAATGCAGAGTAAGGAGATTCGGCGATTGATCGACGACATCGCCGAGCGATCGCCGACAGTCGTGGACGACTATCGCAAGCGGCTGAAGAACCGGCTCGAGCAATTGCTGGGCGGCGTTGTCGGCGGAAGTCTGGCCCCGCATGAGGATGCGATCGCGCGAGAAGTCGCGATCTACTCCGAGCGATGTGACATCAATGAGGAACTGACGCGAATTCGAAGTCATCTCGATCAGT
>JAJDEC010000153.1 GCA_029259995.1 Phycisphaerae bacterium | reverse complement strand
GAATGGTTCATCGTGTGGAACCGGCTAATAGCCGGTTCGCCGCAGGCGTTGCGCGAGTGGCACACTTATTGAAGTTGCGCCGTCCGTGCGGGCTATGCCATGAACCAATGGACTAACACTTCGCCCGTAGGGCGCACGTTGGTTGCCAGTGACTTCGGGCTCTGGACAATGCTCTTGCATAGGTTCCCCCGCCCGGAGGGCGGACGAACGATGGACCAGCCGCATTTCGTCCGCCCTCCGGGCGGAAGCGCGTATCGTGCACGTAGAACAGGGATTGAAATCCCTGCCTATCATCGTGCGCCCTCCGGGCGGGACCGATTTTGAGTTGCGCCCAATCGTCGCAGGGATCAGGTTGAGTTCGATAAGCAGATTGCTTGGTTCACGGCGTTGCCCAGAGGGACGGCGCGAGCCAGGCGCGTGGCATTCATTCCGTCCCTCCGCGACGGAAATTGGTCATTGGATCCGCGTGCCCCAGCGATAAATCGCTGGGCTATTTTCAATGGATCCCTCCGGGATCCTTCGCGGCGCACAATCCAACTTCCAGAGCGTGATACGCCGTCGTCCCGCAAGTCCGTGAAGAACCAAATAATTCTCCGCAACAAGCCGGGGAGTTTTTCGTCGGTTTTCGCCTGATAGACCGGGGCGCAAAGCCGCGAGTGCGTGCTTTGCCGTGCATCCGCTGCCAGAGGGCGTGATTTCACGCGGGCATTTGTTGAACGTGAGTCAGCGCCAGGCGCCGTCTCGCGATGACGGCGAGTCATCGGGATGCCCGCGCTTCGCGGGGCTGGTTATTTGAAGAGATCCATCAAGTATCAAACGGGAGACAATCTCATGTCAGCAAAACGGGGCAGGGCGGCAACTGGAGTGAAACAACGTGTGATGATCATCTGGAGTTGGGCATTGGTGCCGCTTTTCGTCGGCGTGGGGTGCAGTACGCAGCCGGTGTTCGAGGCGGGGCTGGGTGGATCGGACTTCGGAACGATCACGGCGCCGGACGGCGCCAAGTATCAAATCACGGAGAATGCGGATGACACGGTTCGCGTGGAGGTTGAGTCGCCCGGCGGCAATCTCTTTTTCTCATTTGGATCGGATGGAAAACTGACAAACATCACGCTGGCGGATGGAACGGATCTCGACTTTGAGCAGCAGTCCAACGGGACAGTGCAGGTCACGGGGGTCGGCATGTTCATGGGGACGCAGATTCCCATCAACTTCAACGTCAATCCGGCGAATTCCGCAAAGAAGAAGGGTATGGACGCTGCATCAGGTGATCCCTTCATCGTCTGCATCATCATTGATAACTTCTGCGAATCGCTCGAAGAGTTGATTGCGGTTCTGTTGCCGCCGCTGATTGATGCCGTCATCGATGCGAATCTGCCCATGATTATCGATGATCTGGGTCTGACGCCAATCCTGTTCGTTCTTGACATCGATCCGAGCACGCTGTCGTTTCCGACGGGGAATCCAGATCTCGACGGCCCGATTCGGGCGGAAGCGATGCGCCAGGTAGAGCCGAAGCTCGTTGAACTTCGGAATTTCTGTGCCCATTGGCAGTTGCTGCGTCTGCTGGAAATCAGCGTTTGTGACGCTGTTGGTTCATAAGGGGACGAATCATGAATCTCAGACTCTCGACAAGCACTTATGGTTGCGTCCTGATCGGCGCAATGGCGGCGCTGTGCCCAATGATCCTTGGATGCGATCCGATGGGAGGTCTCATACCGCCCGGCGCAGAGGCGACGGCGCTTGGCACGGAGAAAGAGCCTGCCGCCCGACTTGCGGAATCTTCGGCGGTCGATTTCGAAGCCCTTGTCGCTTCAGGCGGCACTACGCCTGTCGAGGACCTGATCGATGACTTGAAAGTCGCTCCCGGTGTTGCTGACGCCTATCTCAGCGTTGACGGCAGCACGATCATTGTCGAGCTGACTGACGGCGAGCGCATTTCGCTCTTTACGGATGAAAAGCATCGAGCGCAATGGCAAGCCGATGGATCGGGGCGACGAATCCTCGCGGATGCGGCGCTCGACGTCGTCGAATCGATTCGGACGGATCCGGGACTTCGTAAGTCCGCGGCCGTCGCCATGGGTTCGACGCCGGACGATTTCATTATCTGCGATGAGACGTCGTTTCCACAGGCGCCGAAGGCGTGCGTCGTCATGAATTTCCCGGGGCAGTTCCGACAAGACAGCGCCAACATCACGACTCCGTTGGAGCGGGCGGGCTTCAACGTGGACGTGATCCGCCTGCAGACAATCGCGGACGTGAAGCAGTTCCAGGACAGCCTCTCGGACTGCGGTGTGATTTATATTTCGACGCATGGCGGCGTGGGTGAGACTCGGGCGGGCAAGAGCGCGAACATTCTGGCAACAGAAATCGAAATTGCGCAAGGCTCAGCGCTGGCCTCGCAGATGCAGGAGATTCTGGGTGCCTACTCGGGTTCGCAGGTGAATCAGAATCTGGCCATTACCGGCGCCGCCGGCAAGGCGTATTGGGGCCTGACGCCCGAGTTCTTCTCGCAGGCGACGTACCAGAATACGATGGTGTTTGTCGATGCATGTCAGAGCGACAAGACGGTCGACGCGGGCGGCGACCAGTTGAAGGACGCCTTCCTGGGCAATGGCGCGGGCGCGTTCATCGGTTGGAATGAGTCGATCAGCACGAAGTTCTCCAATCCGGCCGTCGCGGCGATATTTGACGGTCTCGCGCCGGCGGATCTCGGCGTGACGTCGTTGTCGATCTTCACGGATCCGAGTGATCCCGGAGCAGATCAGGACTATCTGCCGATCGTGCAAGTGCAACCACCGGTCGAAGGAATCGAAGTGCGCATGTCGATCGTGGGCACGGATTTCTTTCGTCGTTCGGAAACGAAGCTGACGGATTCCTTTGGTGAAGCAATGTTTGCAGTCGTTCCGGGTGGCGACGCGGGCGTGACGGATACGATTACAGCCGTGACGGGCGGGGCGGACAACGGTGCGACAGTCGTGGATGTATCGGTAAAGAACGACCCGACGCTGCCGGAGAGCTGCAAGTTGCTCTGGAAGTCCGGGGCCGTGAGCATTGCGAATTTGAAGTACAGTTTGCGTAGCGGCGCGAGTGCGGGTTTCAATCTCGTATGCAATAATCCGGATATCACGACGACAGACAAGGTCGTGAAATTCTGAGCCAGCCGCGAGAAATTCCGCCGTTCCAACTGCGGCGCCGTGTGCAGACTGAGGCAGGCGACGCTGGTCGTATCCGACTTGGAGGGACGATACCGATGGTCATGGACAATGAGCCGTCGACAGTCTTCCCGACATTCCCGTTGACGCTTGAGCGCCGCGTCTTTTCGGTGCGGCTGCGTGTGGGCGCGATGGGCCGTCGTTCGTGGCTCAAACAATTTTCGTATAGGTGAGGGTGCAGCTACCGCTGGTTGTCGGATCGCACAGGACGAGTTGCAGCGTCAACGTCGTGGCGTTAACGAGTGTGTAGTTGTGCGATTCGCCGACGGGGTAAAGGATCTTCGTGCAGCCGACGGGGCCGCAGAATTGTTCGGGCTCTCCGCGATCGATCTTCAGGCGGAGCATACCGGGGGCGGGAAAGCTGTAGGTGCCGTAGATCGTGACCAGTGCCCCGGATTGATATGCCGTTTGTTGAAGAAACTCACCTGTCTGCATCAGGATCAGCTCGACGGCCGCCGGTCCGACGGCGGGATCGACAAACGACGATCGCCAGACGCCCACCAGCGCGGCCGGCGGTCCCCCCAGACCGCCAGTCGGCAGGCCGCAGGTCTGCCCCATCAGTAGCGGCAGTGCGGCCAGCAGACTCCACACACTCCGGCGCCGGGCGGACGATGCGTCACATCGCCCGCGTGTTGTCGTTCGGGTTCGATAGTTGGTTCTTGGATACACGTTGTGCCGTCTCCTTTGGATTCGCCCGGAACCCACGCGAAGGATTCGTTGATTCGCGCCATGGGCTCAGTAGACATACACGGCAGATGGGCGAATCTGCCACGACGGGCTGAGATTTTCTTCAGCCGAGTGGCCCAGGTCGAACTCGACCTTTGGGTGCGATTTCAGGAGAGGGGGAACGCGAGAGCAACGACGCAATCCCGAATAGTCGCGAGGGGAGTCAGTGAATTGAGGGCTGCACGAACTTCGAACGATGTCGATCCGGGCATGGACGATCGGACGCCGGGCGGGCGAGGATTCCCGCAGCGAGTGCGCGGGAATCGATTTGCTGCCCGCCGAGCTGCTTGTTCAAGTTTGTGAGCCGAGCGCGCGGTGTCGGGTCGATGACCCGACCTACTCGATCCCTGATGCGCTGCAGCGCCGCGCAGTCGTGGTGGGCACGGCCCACCCTACGACTCCAGCTATGTCTTGCCACGCCTTGCCACTCGGCTTTTGGGGACTAAGCTCCTTTGTGCACCCCCGGATCAAAGCGCAACGGAGCCGCGCATGAGTGTTGAACTTCTCAGTCGCCTGCAGTTCGCCGGAACGATCATGTTCCATTATCTCTTTCCGCCGCTGACGATCGGTCTCGGCCTCATCATGGTCATTCTGGAGTTTCAGTGGCTGCGGACGGGTGATCGCGGTTGGAATCGGGCGGCGCGGTTCTGGACGCGCGTGTTCGCTTTGAATTTCGCGCTGGGCGTCTCAACAGGCATCGTGATGGAGTTCGAGTTCGGGACGAACTGGGCGGCGTATTCGCGATTCGTCGGGGATGTGTTCGGTTCGGCGCTGGCGGCGGAGGGGATCTTCGCGTTCTTTCTGGAGTCGGGGTTTCTTGCCGTGCTCGTCTTCGGTTGGAATCGTGTCGGGCCGAAGATGCATTTCTTTGCGAGTCTG
>JAJDEC010000152.1 GCA_029259995.1 Phycisphaerae bacterium | reverse complement strand
CGCGCCATTGCCGCCATGGGTCCGCCGACTTGAACGCGTCGAGCGCTGGGTCATTGCAAAAGTCACCATTTATCACGCACGATTGCTCGTCAGAGAGGACGCGGCCTGATGCTTCGTGCGCATTCTTCTAAATCGCTGGGCGATTCTCAATGCATCCCTCCGGGATCGTTCGCGGCTCACGATCCAACTTCCAGTACACGCTACGCCGTTATCCCGTAAATCCGCAAGGAACCTTAAACAAGCCCTCATTCGTGATTCAGCCTCGTCTCATTGCCTGGCGAAATAATCCGATGAACAAACGAACGGCGTATGCGGCGCCGATCAGACAGGACAACGGGGGCGGATGCGTATTCGTAGGACGTCTGTAAATGACAAACACTGGTCGGGCAAGACAGCGGAGTATGCCCGGCGTCGTAGACGATTGCAACAAGCTCCGCATGACCAACTTGAAGGTATCCATCATGCTCGGCTGGGCCCTGACATTTCTTGTGATCGCGTTGATTGCAGCACTGCTGGGTTTTGGCGTAATCGCCGGCGGCGTGCGTAAACGCGTGTAACACGGCGTTCCACGCAATCGGGACACACGCGATCGAGTTAGTCAGTCAAATGAAAGGTGAAATGCCATGACACTCCAGTACCGAAGACTCAAAGCACTGACGATGAGCCTGCTTTTTGTCATTGCGATGGTACCGCTCGGCGGCTGTCGCGCCAGTTGCAGCGGAGACAGCGACGTGGAAGACGCTGTGGAAGACGTTGCCGACGAAGTCGAAGACGCGGTGGATTAATCGCGCGTGCCGTCGGCATGCTGCGATCAAATCGAGACACGGATCGGCAACAAAATGCCCCGGGATCGGTGAATCATACAATCCCGGGGCTTACAGTTTTCCCTGAGAATCCCCGTTCAACCTGAAGCGAGCCGCCACACAATATGAACAGGTCCAGCCTATTTCTGCCTGTGACGCTCTTAATCATTGCCTGTGCCTGCGTTATGCCGACACAGGCGCAGGCACCGACGACGAACGAAACAAAGGACGCGGCCGCATCAAAGGACAGCAACACAGTCACACCCAATGTGCCTGAGACTGTCGCCGTCGAACCGACGGCGGACGACGAGGCGATCGACGAGCGCCTCACGGAAATCCTCAGGGCAACCGAGTGGTTCGAATCGCCCGACGTTCGCGTCGACAAGGGGATCGTATTCATCACGGGTTCGACTGCGCACAAGAAATACAAGGATTGGGCGGGAGGACTCGCGGGCAAGACTCAGGATGTCGTCGGCGTGGTCAACCGTATTGATGTCCTCGAGCCACCTGTCTGGGACTTGCGGCCGGCGCGGATGGAATTGGCGTCCATGGCAAAAGAGTTCACACGGGCACTCCCGCTGTTTGTCCTTGGCGGCGTCGTTCTGCTGTTCACCTGGCTCGCGGCGACCTATGCGTCGAAATTCTCAAGATCGGCGCTTCGACGACGAATCAAGAGCGAATTGCTGAACAACGTCCTGGGATATGTGGTCGCGTTTCCCGTACTGCTATTCGGCGCATATCTCGCGCTGCGCGTAACGGGGCTGACGCGACTGGCGGCGACCGTCGTCGGCGGTACAGGGCTGGTCGGATTGATCATCGGAATTGCATTCCGTGACATCGCCGAGAACTTTCTGGCCAGCATCCTGATCAGCACGCGTCGGCCATTCAATATGGGTGACTTGATCGAAGTGGCAGGCCAGAAGGGTTTCGTTCAGCATGTCTCTACACGCGGAACGCTCCTGATGACCCTTGACGGAAATCACGTCAAGATTCCGAACTCCACGATCTACAAAGAGACGATCGTCAACTATACGGCGAATCCGAATGTGCGAATGGAGATGATTGTCGGAATCGGTTTCGACAGCTCGATCGCCCGGGCCCAGGAGATCTCGCTCGACGTATTGCGCGAGCATGAGGCAGTGCTGGATGACCCGGAACCGCTGGTTCTCGTCGAGAAACTTGGTGCGGCCACAATCGACCTGAGGCTGTACTTCTGGGTGAACGGCCAGAAACACAGCGCCATCAAGGTCAAATCCGCCGTGATTCGACTGATCAAACGTGCCTTTGATCAAAACGGCATCAGCATGCCCGACGAAGCCCGTGAAGTCGTCTTTCCAAACGGTATGGACATCCGCGTGTCGCGGTCCGCGCCTGGAATTGCAACGGGCACACAAGACAACGCGTCGGTCGCCGATCAACAGGGTCCGGAGCCCGTCGAACCGGCGGCGAGCGCCGCAGAGGGGAATCTCGACAGTGAGGTCGATGAAATCAAGAAGCAGGCCAAGCAGTCTCGGCAGCCTGACGCGGGCGAAAACCTGATTGGGCCGGAATAGGCGAATTCAGTTCGCCAGACAAGAACTTAAGGCGATAAGCACCTGTATCGACCTGCGTTGAAGTGCGAATGCCGTGATTGCGAATCTACAAACCTCGTATTGGGCGCGGCATTCCTGCACACCATACCACCTGTGCATTCGCTTAGGCGGAACATTTCCAATGAACACGCGCCTCGGGTAGAATCTATGTCTTCTTGTTCCGCGAATTTCGAATTTCGGTACCTTAAACAAGACGTCATTATGCCTCTTCTGCAGCATGCGATTGAGGATCTGCCGCAACAACGATCGGATCCGGTTGACACTGATGGGCGATTCAGATCGAAATCAGAATCCCGCCGCCAAGCACAACCGTCGAGCGCCGGATCGTGCACTCCTCGCGGCCATCGTCGATTCGTCGGATGATGCCATCATCAGCAAGACGCTCGAAGGCGTCATCACTTCCTGGAACGCGGCCGCTCAGCGAATCTTCGGCTATTCGCCGGAAGAGGCGTTGGGCAATCCGATCACGATGCTGATTCCGCCGGACCGGCTGGATGAAGAAACTGAAATACTTCGACGAATTCGGCTCGGCGATCGTATAGAACACTTCGAGTCAATTCGGCTAACGAAATATGGTACGCAGGTTCCGATTTCCTTGACCGTGTCGGCTGTCCGAGACGATTCTGGCGCAATCGTCGGTGCATCCAAGATTGCACGGGATATAACTGCGCAACGTCAGGCTGAACAGGCCTTGGCGGCAAGTGAGGCCAAGTATCGTCGGCTGATCGAAACGCTGCCGGCGGCCGTGTTTCAATGCGATCTGGACGGCCGAATTACAACGTTCAACGATGCGGCCGTGGAAATCTGGGGATGCGAACCCGTATCGACCACAGGCCAGTGGTGCGGTTCGGTCAGCCTGTTCCGAAAGGACGGCGCCGAGCTTCCTCGCGATGAATACCCTGCGGCGATCTGCCTTTTGAAACACAGATCCATCCCTATCACAGAAATCGTTGTCAAGCGACCCGACGGTACGCGGCGAACCGTGTTGCAGCACTCGGATCCGATCTTCGATGAGGACGACGTGATCGTCGGAGTCGTCAGCGTGATGAATGACATCACGGATCAAAAACTTGCGGAAGCAGCGCTTCGATACAGCGAAGAAAAGTTTCGGAATCTCGCGGACAACATGTCGCAGTTCGCCTGGATGGCGGATGAGAATTGGTGGATCTATTGGTATAACCGACGCTGGTTCGATTATACCGGCACGACATTGGATGACATGCAGGGCTGGGGCTGGAAGGAAGTGCATCATCCGGATCACGTGGACCGGGTCGTCGCCAGCGTGAAGGCTGCCTGGAAATCCGGCCAGCCGTGGGAGGACGTATTCCCGCTCCGATCCGCCGCTGGCGAGTATCGCTGGTATCTCTCCAGGGCTGAGCCGATTCGCGACGAGACTGGCCGTGTCGTCCGATGGTTCGGAACGAACACGGACATCACGGAGCAGCGCGAAACTGAGGCGGCGCTTCAGGCGGCGAAGGACGAGGCCGAGGCCGCGAATCAGGCGAAGGATCAGTTCCTTGCGATTCTCAGCCACGAACTGCGCACGCCCCTGACTCCCGTACTCATGCTGGCGTCAACGATCGAGTCCGACACGTCGCTTCCCGAGCAGGTCCGACGGGACGCCGCCATGATCCGCGACAACGTTCGCCTTGAGACCAAGCTCATCGACGACTTGCTCGATCTCAGTCGCATCACAGCCGGCAAACTCGCGTTGCATCCGGAGACAGTCGATCTGAATGAATCGTTGCTGCACGTTTGCGAGATGTGCGCCGACCAGTTCCGTGAAAAGTCATTACGACTGCATTGCAATTTGGACGAGCAAGTCGGCCATGTGTCGGCCGACTCGGCGAGACTGCATCAGGTCATATGGAACGTCTTGAAAAACGCCGCGAAGTTCACGCCGGAATTCGGCGAGATCTTCGTATCGACCGCCAAGCTGTCGAACGGTCATTATCGCGTCGTCGTTCGCGACAATGGCGCCGGCATCGAGGCCGAAAGCCTGTCGCGTATTTTCGACGCCTTCGAGCAGGGCAGCGATCAAACCGCTCAGCAATTTGGCGGCCTCGGACTGGGCCTGGCGATCTCAAAGGCCCTCGTCGAGTTGCACGGCGGATCAATCTGCGCATCAAGCCCCGGCGTCGATCAAGGCGCCACTTTTACGATTGATTTGCCCGCGGTCCAGCCGGCCATCAAGGCGCATCCGGAAGTCACGCCCTCCCCCGCCGTGGACTCGGAGCGGCCGATCCGACTGTTGTTGGTGGAAGACCATGCAGGCACATCTGGCACGTTGCAGAGGATTCTCCGCGCGCAGGGCTATGCAGTAAATGCGGTTGCGACCAAAGCGGCCGCACTTGAATACGCGGCCGAGCACGAATTCGACGTCATGATCAGCGACATCGGTCTTCCAGACGGCACAGGATACGAAATTCTGGCTGCGTTAAGGCGAACCCGGCCCATCCGTGCCATCGCCATCAGCGGATACGGCATGGCCGAAGACATTCGTCGCAGCCGCGAAGCGGGATTCACTGAGCACCTGATCAAGCCACTCGACACGTCGCAATTGGATGTCGCCATTCGACAAGTCGTCAGCGCGCCACCCTTCGCCGAGTGACGCACACACACGCCCCGGCAGAACCTAAGCAACTCCTTAACAGCCGGTTATTTCGGCGCGATTCCGCACGCGTAAAATTGGGTCAAAAGAAGTCAGGAGGCACTCGATGGCAAATGCCAAATCAAAGAAACCCAAGAAGAGAGATGCGGGATCCAACGAAACCCATGCCGGACTCGAGGACATTCGCGACCAGGCCGTCGCAGTCGGCGAGGACGTCCGTGAACTCGCACATACCGCCGGACAAGTTGCTCTGGATCAAATGGACCCGATTGAGGAGTACATCCGCACCAAGCCCGTGAAATCCGTCCTGATCGCGGCTGGCATCGGGGCGCTTTTGGGGGCCATGTTCCTGCGACGTTAAACGCCCGCAGAACATCGCAGTTATGAGCGAACCCAACGAGCATCCGTCGAACGTGGAAGATCGAACTGCGACTGAGAACGCTGGTCGCGATCCCCTGGTGGAAATTGTCGATCAGCTGACTGAATTGAAGGCGATCTTCACACACCTTGCCGAAGTCAAGATTGACCAGGCACGACGCTGGGCGCGGACTGCGGCCTTTACCGTGCTCGTGATGACGTTCGTTTCGATCGCTGCGGCGGCATTGATCGTCGTTTCGGCCGTGTCGATTGGATACGGCGCGGCACTTGGATTATCCGAGGCATTCGGCGGTCGAGCATGGGCCGGCTACCTCGCGGCAGGAATTCTGCTTCCCGCATCAATAGCGTGCTCCGCCTGGATTCTCATCACACTTGGATCGAACCGACGAAAGCGTCAGCTCGTGGCGAAATACGATTCTGAACCGACCGAACCTGAGGAAAATGCGAAACCGTAACACCATAGGGATTTGGGATTCTCCGTCGGAAGCGCAGATCATTCAGAGTGAATCAGATCGCGCGACGCGGGCAGCACTTGCCTCGATGCGGCGCAGCGTCACGGCAGCCAGGAACGCCTGCGATTTTCCGCGATGGCTGCACCATCATCCCGCCGCGACAACTGGCGCCGTCGTGCTGGCTGGCGTCGCAGTGACTGGAGTCGTGGTTCGCGCGCTCCGTGCGGATCCGGCGCGCGATGCCGCATATCGCAAACCA
>JAJDEC010000151.1 GCA_029259995.1 Phycisphaerae bacterium | reverse complement strand
CAGAACTACAGACTTAGTTAACGGCGTTGCATGGCACCCGGCACATTCATGCGGACCGAGGGGATTGGTCCTTGGGAGCGAGGTTCTGCGCTCGAACACTGGGTGGCAAGCATCCAGTGGCACACGGCGCGATCAGGAAATGCGATCGATGGGAAATGCGTGCTGTCGCATTCGCATACCGCCCGTTAAGTCCTGAACATCTTCGAACCCGTGTCCGAACAGAATACGTGCGGCGATGTGCGCACGCTGGCCGGATCGGCAGACGGTGACTGTAGGCCGAGACGCATCGAGTTCCTCAAAGCGATTTCGCAATTCATCGACGGGGATGTGCCTGGCGCCTTCGATGACACCTGATACGAGTTCCTGCTTTGTGCGGACGTCAACGATCTGCTTTCCGGCGAGCGACGCGTCGATCTGGGCGAGTTCGGTCAGGCCGTCCAGATCGTTACACGCCGCAAAAGCGGCAAGATGCAACGGATCCTTCGCACTGCCATAAGGCGGTGCGTAGGCGAGATCGAGTCCCGCGAGATCGCGCACAGTGCCGCCAAATCGGAGCAGCGTGGCGACGACATCGATGCGCTTATCCGCGCCTTCTTCGCCGATCGCCTGTGCGCCAAGCACTCTTCCCGTGACTGGTTCGTAGACCAATTTGAGGATCAATTCGCGGCCGCCCGGAAAATACCCCGCATGATGCGGGCCCATGACAAACACGGATCGGGCGTCGCGTTCGAGTTTTCTGGCGAGTTTGATGCTGAGCCCCGTCATTGCCGCGGCCTTGTCGAAGACACGAACGATGGACGTACCGTACACGGGGGCCATCGGGTCCGCATCGTCAATGGCGGCATGTTGACCGGCGATGCGACCTGCTCGATTGGCCGGGCCCGCGAGGGGAATGCGCGCCGGGCTTTCCGTCGGACCGTAGAAGTATTCGACGGCGTCGCCGACGGCGTAAATCCAGGGATCACTCGTCTGCATGTGTTGATTGACGCTGATGCCGCCCATTCGTCCGATCGCCAGCCCCGCCTCGGCCGCCAGCGATGTCGTCGGGCGTACGCCGATGCCGAGAATGACGAGATCCGCGTCGACCACGGTCTCGCTCTTGAGGCGAACCCCTGTCGCGAGTCCTTTCGACGTCTCGATGCCGGCGATGCCGTCGCCGAGATAGAGAGCGACATCCTCGCGTTCGAGGTCTTCCTGAATGATGTGGGCCATTTCCGGATCGAGCGGCGGCAGCACCTGTGTCAACAACTCGACGAGGGCGATCGTGACGCCGGCGCGCTTCAGTTGTTCGACCATTTCCAGACCGATGAAGCCGGCGCCGACGACAACGGCCCGATTCGGCTTCTTCTCGTTCACGAATGCGCGGATCCGATCGGCGTCGTCGAGATTGCGGAGTGTGAAGACGTTGGCCGCATCGAGGCCTTCGATGGGCGGACGGATGGGCGTCGCCCCGGGGGCGAGGATGAGTCGATCATACGTCTGTTCGAAGACATCGCCTGTCGACAGGCGTTTGACGCTGATGACTTTCGCATCGCGATGGATGGCGACGACTTCGTGGCCGGTCTGCACATCGATGTTGAATCGCTGGGCGAACAGCTCCGGCGTTGCGACGAGAAGTTTGGATCGATCGCGGATTTCATCGCCGATGTAGTATGGCAGGCCGCAATTGGCGAAGGAAACGTGCTGGTCCTTCTCGTACATGATGATGTGGGCGTCTTCGTTGCATCGCCTCGCCCGAGTCGCCGCACTGGCGCCGCCGGCCACACCGCCCACGATCACAATCGTTCGCCGATCCCGCTTGTCGTGCATTGTTCCGCCTCTGAGCGACCGCCCCGCAGCGCGGCGCCAACGCGTCGTCGAAATTGACGACACGTCTATGGGGATTAAAGCGTCGCAACGATCGGATGGCAACCACACAATCGGAAATATCTCGATAGTACGATATATATCGGGATCGGCCGCATCGGGGCATGTGATGTTTCATTCCGAGCGATTGGTCATGCGTCGCGCATGCCGACGTTGGGCGTCGGCATGGCACCCAGGGCACTGGGTGGCAGGCACCCAGAGGCACGGATTGTCCAACGTGGTGGGTACGGCCCAACCTACGGGGTAGCGTTGTGCTAGACGCGGCATGCCGACGTTCGGCGTCGGCACGGCACCCGACACTGGGTGGCAAGCACCCAGTTGCACGAAATACCCGACATTTGATCTTAGCGTCGTTTGGTGACGCTGAAGCCGGTGAGGGCCATGAGCTGGAAGACGACGCCTGACAGCAACGCCAGCTTGGACGATTCGACGTCGCTGTTGAGGGCCCAGTAGAGACCGAACCCGACGGCGCAGATGGCGAACGCCTGTGCGATGGCGCCGGCGAGCTGGGTGAAGGAGAAATCCGTGTAGTTGCGTTGTCGGCGCATGGCGCGGACTTCGTCGAGAATTTCGTCGAGAACGTCGAACGGGCTTTCGGCTGCGCGGGCGATCGGCTTGTCAGGCATTCTGGCGTCATCCGGCGTCGGGCGCGGCGGCGACTCGTCTGTCGTTCCGCCGTCGGATCGCGGATCGGTCTTGCTGGTCTCCTTGCGGATCGTCGATGACTCCATGGGCTTTGGCTCCGTCGCGGGGATTTTCATTTCTGGGCCCGACGTCGATGGTTCGACGTTCGTCGGGTCTCGACGATCGTCTTTCTTTTCGGCAATGGCTGTGGGCACGGGCGGCTTTTGCGGTTCGATGGGCCGCCGGGATGAGGCAGTCGGTTTTGGGGCCCTGTCGCGTTCGCGGCGGGCGGAGTCCAGAACCGCCTGCATTTCGCTGATGCGTTTGGTCTCGCGAAGGATGAAATCCGCCGCCGCCGGGAAGTTGGACATCGTGTGATCGGGTCGGGCGTCGGGATCGGTCGCCCCACTGCCGAGAAGGATCGTGCGACAGCCGGCGGCGTTGCCCGCCTGCACATCTCGTGCGGAATCGCCGACCATCCAGGATTGCTCCGTGGCGAGGCGGAGATCTTCCGCCGCCTTGAGGAGCATGCCGGGCCTGGGCTTTCGGAAGTCGTGATCGTCACGATATTTTTCGACGACGGCGGCGCGGCCCGGGAGATAGGGGCAATAGTAGATCGCGTCGACGGCCGCGCCCTTCTCAGCGAGCAATTCCTGGAGTCGCTCGTGGACGGTTCGGAGTTCGTCTTCGGTGAAGTAGCCGCGGGCAACGCCGGACTGGTTCGTGACGATGACGACGACGAAGCCGGCATCGCGCAGGCGTTTCACGGCGTCGGGGACACCGGGAAGGATGCGAATCTGGTCGGGATCGCGCAGGTAGCCGGGATCCGCGATGAGCGTGTTGTCGCGATCGACGAATACAGCTGGGCGTTTGGAGTTCGACATGGGTTCGGAACGCACAAGGCTCTTCCGCGCCGTCGGATCCTTCCGACGCGCCAAGACGCGAGCGTACTCGCAGATGGGGATATTGGCCAGATTGTCGCGGGCCGGCAACGGCAATCCCACACGACTGGCTGGTTTCGTGGCACGCCTTTCCGCACTGAAGCACTGGGTGGCAAGCACCCAGTGGCAC
>JAJDEC010000016.1 GCA_029259995.1 Phycisphaerae bacterium | reverse complement strand
TATCTCGCTCAAGGCGCGAACGGCTGGCGCGTGCAGACGGTCGATGTCATCGCGAAGAAGTAGCGCGTTGTTGATGCGACTTCGCCGAGATCACGGCGAGACCGTGACTTTGACCGGGCTGTCCTGAATCATCGACGCCTGCGCCGACTCCGGCAGATAGCTCGCCGCGAGCAATCGAACCGACTCATCGCGATCAGACGCGCTCAGTTCTTCCAGCACACTACGGAATTTTGATCCATGCTGCTCGGCAAAAAGCCGAACCGCCAGCAGCTTGATGATCGGCTGTCGATCGCGCACATGCTGCGTCGCGGCGTTCGTCGTTCGTTCGCCGATCGGTGACCAGCCGGCGGCGACGAGCGCATGCGCCTTGACCTGCCAGGCGCTGTCGGAGAGCAATTTCGCCAGCGCGGTTTCAAGTCGCTGCTTCAACTCGGGCGGTGCCTTGGCTTTTTCACTCGTCGCCTCGATCGTTGCCAGGAGCGCACCGATCTGATCGGCCGCCGTCTGGCGAATCAACGCCATGTCGGAATTCGCTCGGGCAATCAAGTCATTCACGCCAGTCGGCGTGATGTCCAGCGGGCTTCGCACAGCATTGAATGGGCCGGCCGAAATGGTTCCAAGGCCGGGACGCATGATGCCGCCGTCCCAGATCGGATCGAACATCGCCGTCAGCGCGATCGGGATCGGCTTGTCGATGTGCTGCGTCAGGTAATTCTGCACATCGCCGACGTCGATCGTGATCGTCTCTTCGAATGCATCGCCGGGCAGAAGCGTCGGGCGGGCGCTCATCAGGACGGTCAGGTAGTTTTCGAATGTCGGCCCCGCGTCGTTGCCGAGCTTTGCCGTCACGGAAATCAAAGGACGGGCCATGAAGCCCTCGCCGAACGTGATCGGGAATGCGCCGATGTTTTCCATTCGAAACGTCGCCCGTATCGGGGCCATGGGTTCGTAAACGGGCGACAGGGGTTTGATCGTGAAGCGGAGAAAGTCCTCAGGTCGCTTGTGATAGTCAAAAACGTCCCGCCGGAATTTGTCCAGGGCGGCCGTGATCTTGGTATCGATCGACGGAGAAGGGATGTCAGTCTTCTGCGAGTCAATCAGGCCCATGAGCAGCGCGTGGCCGATGCCGATGCTGCGGATCTTGGCAGCCGTCGTCAGCGTTTTGATCGCATCGTCTCGATCGCCTGCAGCAATTTGAATGCGTGCCAGTTCATATGCCGCCAACGGATCCGTCGCCGCGAACGGCTTCACGAGTTCTTTCGCTTCCTTCGGTTTCTTCGTGCGATTCAGCGCGAACGCGCGGGCGATCTTCGCCCTGGACGACGGATTGAATTCGGACATCGCCAGTTCGGACATCTCCAACGCCAGCTCTTCATCCGCCTTCAATAGACAGAAGAACCACGCGATTTGTGCGGCCTCGTCGTATCGCTTTTCCTCCCGGACAACGGCGACGCGGGCGCGATAGGCGTCGGCGACAAAGTCCGTGTCGACATTCGCCTTGGATAAGTCGCTCGTCATGCGATAGGCGTGGGCGCGAATCAGCCTTGCGTCGGTCGACGACTCGTCGATGCGAACCGCTTCTGTCGCCGCCGTGATCGCATCGGCGTAATCCTTGGAGGCGAGATAGGATTCAGCAAGGCGCTGCCAGTAGTCCGCGGGGACCGGTCCGGCGTCGGCGCGACCGTGAATTTCGATGGCCCGGTTGTACCACTCTTGCGCGCGCTTGTGCATCGACAGGTTGTCGAGGTATTGCGCAAGATCCCAGATCAGATTGGCCTGGCTCGGATTGGCGGCGATCAGTTGCAGCGCCATTTCAACGCGCTGAAGTTCTGGTTGCGTTTCCCCGAAGATCGTGTACGCCAATTCGCGGGCGTCGATGTTCATCGGGTTCATCAACAGGGCCTTCTGAACGTGATTGGCTGCTTCGTCGCGTTCGCCGCGTTCATAATGATGGCGTGCCAGCCAGAGATGCAGTTCGCTCTTGTAAGGTCGCGACAGCCCTTTTCGTTTCATTTCCGTCTGGGCCAGTGCGGCCCGCGCTTCAATCGTCTGGAGATCATCGAGGCGCAATCGAAACAGGTGAATCATCGCAGCGTCGTCGTCAGTACGTAGTCGAACGTAGTCGGCCAGCGCCGTCTTGGCGCGATCAGGCCGATTCATCCGCTGTTCGATGTCGTAAAGCCACTTGTGCGCCTCGGCGCAGTCCGGCGAAACACGGGCGGCGGCTCGAAGCAGTGCGAGCACATGCAGCGCATTGCTGCGGGCATCGCTGCGTCCCTTGAGATGACCTTGATGTCGCGCCAGATCGACGAGCCAGGGTCCCATTGCCGGATCCGTGGGATAGGCGCCGGCCTGTTCCTGCGCGATTTCCGCACTGCGGCGAATATCCGCTTCGCTGCGCGTCGTCGAGTTCTGCTGGAAGAGCGATGTCGTGATGAAAATCAGCGCGAATGTGGTCGACATTGGGGTAACCTCCGTGTTACCGAACCGAGTCACGCAGGCGAACGGCCTGCGTCAGGCACCGCGCGATCGATCGCATCGGCGACCAACGCGAGGCGGAAACTTAACATGCAGCATGACTTATATCAGTCAGTGGCGTCGATCGCAAGATCTTTCTGGTCTTCGGCGCCGCGTTCATCGTGATAGAGTTCGGCCCGACGCCGCAGGAATTCAGCTTCCGTTCGCCGTCCGTCGTGATCGCAGGCGTCGGCGAAGATCTGATGACACATGGCAGCCTTCGGCGAGTCGAGGAGTTCGGCCCGTTTCAACTTGCCCGGCAAATCGATCAGGATGTGGTCATACGCCTTCATGGCCGCATCGCATCGAAGGCGGATCGGTAGCAGAAGCAGCTGTTCGGCCAGCGGTACTTCAGGTCCGCTCAGCGGAATCGGTGCAATCGCGCGAGAAGCCGCTTCGGGATTGTGCAATTCGAGCATGCAATCGGCGAGCAGAATTCGACAGATACGTGAAACGCCGCGCAACGCGCCGCGACCGAGTTCGATGACGCCGGCGCTGAGCGTCGCAGCCGTTTTGAAATCGCGTCGCCCATGCGCGACGACGGCGAGATTGTGGCACGCCAGCAACTTGGCGCGTCGATGCAGGTTAAACGCCAACGCGGCCGTGCGCAGTTGTTTTTCGGCGAGGTCGAGGCGGCCCGTCGCGATGTATACGGCCGCCTGATTGGATTCGCGTGCCTGGCGCAACCCAAGAATCGTAAACACGATCCATATCCCCGCGCCAAGGACGGAGATTGCCCAGAGCATCTTGCTTTGCTCCGGCGTCGTCCACGGACCGGCGGCGCCGATCGATGCGATCAGAATGATCGCGAGGACCGAGACTTTCCAGAGTCCTGCAAGGAACATCTGTCGGCGAAGGGATCGAATGAGCTGGTTGGCTTCCGATTCTCTCAAAGCGGTCGCTCCGCGGGTTTGTAATTGTGGCTCACGTCCTTCGTGATTTCGAATCGTTCAAGGATCTTCTGCGGGGAGACGAGCATCGTCGCGTCGTTCCAATAGCGTTGCGCCGGCTCCGGCCGCCCCAGGCGATGGAACGCCGCGGCCACCAGGGCGTAGGCGAATCCCGCGCGGGTCGATAGATGGCGTCGAAACAGGGCGATTCGATCGTCGATGTCCGCGACAGCGTCCTGATCGTGTCCCATGAAGACTTGTTGATGAAGTCGGATGACTTCGTAGATCGCCCGTAACGATGCGGGCATTTCGATTTTCTGAAGGCGATCGAGCAGGTCCACGGCGTCGGCGAGTTCTTCGTTTCGCAGTTTGGCCGATGCCAGCGCGAGTTGGGCCTGCTGAAGCAGCGGGGCGTCGCCGATTCGCTCTCGCAGGAGTTCCTCGTAGATATGCGCCGCCGCGTCATACGACTTCTGTCGTTCGGCCGTTGCTGCGAGAATGACGAGGATGCGACCGCGATCGGAAACGCTGCGAATCGACTTGTCGATGAGATGTGGAATCGCCGTTTCAACGGCGTCCCAGTTCTCGAGTTGTGCGTCATCCCATGTGCTCGCAATGGCGGCGCCGATCAGGCGATGGCGTCGGGCACGTCGCCAACTCAGTCCCAGGAGTACCAGCAACAGAACCCACGGTATCAGAAAAACGGCGCGTCCCTGCGTCGTTTCCAGGTCCAGCTCAAAAAGAATCGGGACGAGAAACGCCGTAATCATCAGGCCAATGACGAAAAACGAGGAGTGATTTTCGCGGCGATTCTGTCGAGTCGCATCGAATGCGCGATCGGCGACGTCGATGTCAATCTGATCCATTGCAGTATCATAGCAGTTTGCCGTCATCCAACACGTCTGAACGCGTCCTGCGACGTATGATGCGTGTCCGAAAAGCGCCAGGTATCTTCGCAATACTGGTGATTCCGGCCGTTTCGTCCGGAATCCAGGATCGGCCCCGGAGAGAATTTCATGGCTGTGCAAGTCTGGTATGAAAACGACGCGGACCTGGGATTGCTTCGAGATCGGCGATTCGCCGTCATCGGATATGGCAATCAGGGACACGCCCACGCGCTGAACCTGAGGGACGCGGGCGCGACCGTGATCGTCGGGCAGAGAGCCGGCAAGAGCTTCGATCGGGCCGTTTCGGACGGCTTCCAACCGGTTTCGATCGCCGAAGCCATCGAGCAATCCGACGTCGTGATCCTGGCCCTTCCGGATGAAGACATCGGGAGAATCCATGGCGAGCAGGTCAAGTCGCATCTGCGCGCCGGCCAGGCAATCGGTTTCGTCCACGGCTTCGCCGTACGTTTCGGCCTTGTCAAAGCGCCAAGCGATGTGGACGTCATCATGGTCGCACCAAAGGGCCCCGGAACGCTGGTCCGATCGGCATTCGAGCGCGGCGGCGGCTTGAGTTGCATCGTCGCTGTCGAACAGGACGCGACGGGGCGGGCACGGGATGTCGCCCTGGCGTGGGGGGCGGGCGTCGGCGGCGGCAAGGGCGGAATGATCGAGGCGACGTTCGCCCAGGAGTGCGAGTCGGACCTCTTCGGCGAACAGGCGGTCCTCTGCGGCGGCGTGATCGAATTGATGAAGGCCGCGTTTGAAATCCTCATGGAGGCGGGCGTGCCCGAAGAATTGGCGTATTTCGAATGCATCCACGAAGTGAAGCAGGTCGTGGATCTGCAATACGCCGAGGGGCTCGCGGGCATGCGCAGCCGGATTTCCAATACGGCATCATACGGTGGGCTGACGCGGGGCCCCCGGATCGTGGATGACGCTATGCGTACACGGATGCGCGAGATTCTTGGAGAAGTCCAGGATGGTTCATTCGCGAAAGAGTGGATTGCGGAATGCGAAGCAGGTCGGAAAAGGTTGACTGCCCTGACGTCAGAAGAAGCCGCACATGCGAGCGAGCCCGCGGGCCGAGCCGTACGATCCCTGGCGGCCAAAGCCATCCGCTGAGGACATCGCGTCCGATGGGCGTGCCCCGAAATGTAATAAGGGAAATGCGGCTGAGAGGAGTCGAACCTCCACGGGGTTGCCCCCACTGGCTCCTGAAGCCAGCGCGTCTGCCAATTCCGCCACAGCCGCGGCGTTCAACTCGAAGATCGCGACTCCTGAAGAGCCCCTGCCGTTCGATCAGTCGAGACGCGACAATTTACGCTCCGTCGCCCGGATCGGCAAGCCGACTTGTTCCCCAATTACATACTGTGGAGTCATCCCACTTGGGCCGTCCTCGTTCACGCCGCAGTCCCATGAAAAAGCGCCGACAGGTTCGGCTACTCTGCGATGTGAGACGGCCCGATTCGGCCGGCCGGGCCGGGGCATGAAGGATGGATCGCCGAATATGCCGATGAACGGCGAATTCGCGCTTTCGCGGGCTGGCAATAGCCCGCAAGCCGGGGTACGCTACTGGGCTTGTGGCTGTGATCGGCGAGTCTTACCGATCGCATTGGCAACCCGCATTGGGGGGCGTCGGTCGGTGGCCGACGTTCAAGGTGGAACAGCGAAGCATCCGGCCAGTTGGCTGGTGGAAAGCGGCAAGTCTCTTCGGCGTGTCAGTTTCTACATCAATCCTGCCTATTCAGATGACCGACACTCATTACTGGGTCGATGTTGGCCATAGTGCGAACGTGCCGGGCGTTTACCCGGCGATCGCGAATGGTCCGGCTATGATCAGAAGTGCCGCGCAATGTTCTCGGACAGCGGCGCGGCAATGCACGACTTTGTGCCTTGAAACAAGGCGATTTTGACGGCAATGGAAGCGGTCGACTTAACTCGACGGCGAGCAACTTCGGACTCGACGAAATGACAACTCAGACCAAAACAGCCAAGGGCGTCGAACAACGAACAGACGTGACAATTCGATTTGCGGGCGACTCCGGCGACGGAATGCAGCTCACGGGCACGCAATTTACGCGCACCAGCGCGATCTTCGGAAACGACATCAGTACGTTTCCGGACTTTCCCGCCGAAATTCGTGCGCCGGCCGGAACGCTTGCCGGCGTGTCCGGATTCCAGGTCCACTTCGGCAGCGAAGAGCTTCATACGCCGGGCGATGAAGTCGACACGCTCGTCGCATTCAATCCGGCGGCGCTGAAAAAGAATATCGAAGACGTAGTCAAAGGCGGCCTCGTCATTGTGAACGAGGACAGCTTTGGCAAGACGGATCTCAAAAAGGCCGGCTTCGAGTCGAATCCCCTCGAAGATGACTCGCTCAGCCAGTATCGCCTGATCAAGATTCCGGCGACGAAGCTGACGAAAGAGGCCCTCAAGGATTCGCCGCTCGGCACGAAGGCCGTCGATCGATGCAAGAACTTCTTCGCCCTCGGATTGGTCAGTTGGCTCTACGGCCGACCGCTCGAGCCCGTGGTGGAATGGATCGAAAGAAAATTCGGCAAGAATCCGGATGTCGCAAATGCGAACCGGGATGTGCTCAGAGTGGGCCACGCCTATGGCGAAACCTGCGAGTATTTTGAGAACACTTATCAAGTCAACAAGGCGAAGCTGACACCGGGCAAGTACCGGCGAATCAGTGGAAACGACGCGACGGCCCTCGGATTCATTTTTGGTGCGAGGCTCGCCGAAAAAGATCTGTTTTACGGCAGCTACCCCATCACGCCGGCGTCCGATGTGCTCCACGCCTTGTCCAGGTACAAGCATTTCCGCGTCAAGACGTTTCAGGCCGAGGATGAGATCGCCGCGATTTGTTCCTCGATCGGTGCATCTTTTGCTGGCGATCTGGCCACGACCGGAACGAGCGGTCCGGGGCTGGCGCTGAAGGGCGAGGCCCTTGGGCTTGCCGTGATGACCGAATTGCCGCTGGTCGTCCTGAATGTCCAGCGCGGCGGTCCGAGCACGGGACTCCCGACAAAAACGGAGCAGGCGGACTTGTTTCAGGCCATGTACGGCCGAAACGGGGAATGCCCGCTCGTCGTTATTGCGGCTTGTTCGCCTTCGGATTGTTTCGCGACGGCCATCGAAGCCTGTCGCATTACGCTGGAACACATGACGCCCGTCGTTTTGCTGACGGACGGTTTCATCGCCAACGGCGAGGAGCCTTGGGCGATTCCGGATGTGAGCCAGATGAAGAAAATCGACGTCAAGTACGCCGAAGGCGTCAATTCGAATGGCAACGGCGAAGGCGGCTTCCTTCCCTACAAGCGGGACGATCGACTGGTCCGGCCCTGGGCGATTCCGGGTACAGCCGGTCTTCAGCACCGCATCGGCGGTCTCGAGAAGCAGGACATAACGGGCAACGTCAACTACGAGCCCGCCAATCATCAGCACATGATCGATACGCGTGCGAAGAAAGTCGCGCTCATCGCCGACAACATCCCCGAACAGGCCGTCGAAGGCCCCGATGAAGGGGATCTTCTCGTCGTCGGCTGGGGCGGAACCTACGGCGCGCTGAAGAGCGCCTGCGATCGTGTTCGCAGCCAGGGCAAGAAAGTCGCGCACTGCCATATTCGATATCTGAACCCGTTCCCGAAGAACCTCGGCGACGTGCTCAAGCGATACAAAAAAGTGCTCGTGGCGGAACTCAACTGTGGTCAGTTGCGTTTCATCCTCCGGGCGACGTACCTCGTGGATGCGGCCGCTTTGAACAAAGTTCAGGGCAAGCCGTTTCTGATCTCCGAGGTGGAAAACAAGATTAACGAATTGTTGGCGAAGTAGCCTTTCGAAACGGATACGCAATCATGTCAACTGAAGCGCTGCCGCAACTGACGGCAAAAGATTTTGCAAGCGATCAGGAAATCCGCTGGTGCCCCGGATGTGGGGATTATGCAATCCTGGCGCAGGTGAAGAAGATCATGCCCGATCTGGGCATACCGCGCGAGAAGATCGTGTTCGTGTCGGGTATCGGCTGCTCCAGTCGATTCCCGTATTACATGAACACCTACGGGTTCCACACGATTCACGGTCGTGCGCCGGCCCTCGCGACCGGTGTCAAAGTGGCCAACCCCGAGCTGACCGTCTTTGTCGTTACCGGCGACGGCGACGGTCTGAGCATCGGCGGAAACCACTTGATTCACGCGATCCGCCGCAATCTCGACGTCAACATCCTGCTGTTCAACAATCGTATCTACGGTTTGACGAAGGGGCAGTACTCGCCGACGTCCGAGCTTGGCAAGAAGACCAAGTCGACGCCGATGGGCTCCGTCGATAATCCGCTGCATCCGCTGTCGATCGCGATCGGTGCCGAAGCGTCGTTCGTGGCGCGGACCGTCGATCGAAACGTTCAGCACATGGCGGCAATGATCAAGCGGGCTGCCGAGCATCGTGGCACGGCGTTCATCGAGATCTATCAGAACTGCAACATCTTCAATGATGGCGCGTTTCTGTTCGCGACGGAAAAGGAGCAAAAGGACGACACGACGCTCTATCTGGAGCACGGCAAGCCGATGATCTTCGGCAAGGACGGCGACAAGGGCATCCGTCTCAACGGCCTCGAACCCGAAATCGTGTCGCTCAAGGACGGCAACATGAAGGAAGACGATCTGCTCTTCCACGACGAGAAACTGGGCGAGCCGAGCCTGGCCTACCTGCTCAGCCGAATGCGATATCCCGAATTCCCCGAACCGATGGGCGTGCTCCGATGTGTTGATCAGCCCCTGTTCGAACAGGGCGTGCACAAGCAGATCAATGACGCCGTCAAGGCGAAAGGCCCCGGCAAGCTTGAGGATATTCTCCTCGAAGGCGATACCTGGGACGTCTGATCGATCGATTGGCGATCTTCAGACGAAATGCCCCGCAACGACACTTAAACAGGGCCGTTTTGCCGATCCAGGCGAGACGGCCCTTTGTCATGCGCGTCCAATCCGATTAGAACATTCGGGCGTGTGCGGCGCAAGTTGCCCGGCGTTTGTTGAGTTGGCAGTTGGAGAGTATTCGTAGTGACAACGACCATGACGATGAAGAACGAGCCGATTCCATTGTTGGATTTGCGAGGACAATACGAGCCCCTGCGAAAAGAGATGCGCGTTGCGATGGATCGCGTCTGCGATTCGCAGTGGTTCATCGGAGGTCCCGAAGTCGAGGCGTGCGAGCGCGAGATCGCGGACTATTGCGGATGCGAATTCGGCATCGGTATGAGCTCGGGGACCGACGCGCTGCTGTGCGGCATGATGGCCATGGGGATCGGTCCGGGCGACGAAGTCGTCGTGCCGAGCTTCACCTTCTTTGCGACGGCGGGATGCGTTTCGCGATTGGGCGCCACGCCGGTCTTCGCGGACGTCGATCCCGATACGTACAACCTGACGGCGGCCTGTATCGCGCCGAAACTCACGGAAAAGACAAAGCTGATCATTCCCGTGCACCTGTTCGGCCAGTGTGCGGAAATGGATGAGATTCTCGCGCTGGCCGCCCAGCGCGGAATCGCCGTTATGGAAGACTCGGCCCAATCGATCGGATCGACATACAAGGGAAGACAGGCCTGTTCGATGGGCCTGATGGGCACGCTGTCATTCTTCCCCAGCAAGAACCTTGGCGCGTTCGGCGATGCCGGCATGATCGTGACGAATGACGCCGACGTGGCGCACATGTGCCGTCTGTTCCGCAATCACGGCGCCGAGCCGAAATACTATCACTCGCACATCGGCGGAAACTTTCGACTCGACGCGCTCCAGGCCGCGATCCTGCGCGTCAAGCTGCCGCATCTGGACAGTTGGTCGAAGGGCCGAATCGAAAACGCAGTGAAGTACGATTCGCTGCTTGCTGGTGCGCCGGTCAAGTGTCCCAGGATCGCCGACGGCAACAAGTCGATCTACAACCAATACGTGATCGCCGCGCCGCGGCGGGATGAATTGCGCAAACACCTCGCAGATCGCGGAATTTCGACGGAAATCTACTATCCCGTGCCGCTGCATCTGCAGGATTGCTTCGCCCAGTATGGCGGCAAACACAATGATCTGCCGACTTGTGAAACAGCCGCGAACGAAGTGCTGGCGTTGCCGATCTATCCGGAATTGACCGACGGGCAAATTGAGCGCGTCGCCGCGGAGATTCAGGCGTTCTACAACTAATCTGCACGAGACGCTGTTCCTCGTTGCGCGAGCGCCGATGCGCTCTGCCACGATTCAAATGATCTGGATCCTGCTGGCCTCATTGACTGGTTGCCTCGCGACGGGCCCCTTGGTTCGGCGCCTGGCGATCCGTCTGGATCTCTTCGATCGCCCCGATGCCGGCCTCAAGCCGCATGCGAAACCGATTCCCTATCTCGGCGGCGTGGCAATCTACTGCGGCTGGCTGGCCGGCATCATCACGGCTGTCGGCATCGGTGCGTTGACCGCCAAAACAGCGATGGCGATAACCGCCTCGATGACGATTCTGATGTTGCTTGGCCTGATCGACGACATACGTCATTTGCCGCCAAGGCTTCGTTTGCTCGTTCAATTGGCCTCACCTGTCGTTATCGTGATCGCCGGCATCGGCATCATCGCGCCGAAGTTGATGCTCGCGGACATTGCCTTCGCGACCGGGGATATCAACGAACGGATCACGAGCGTCCTGACGACGATTCTTGCAGCCTGCCTGTTCGCCAGCGCGACGAATGCAACCAACTTGATCGACGGGCTGGATGGACTCTGCGCCGGCGTGCTCGGTATCAGT
This sequence comes from Phycisphaerae bacterium, assembly GCA_029259995.1. Lineage (GTDB taxonomy): Bacteria > Planctomycetota > Phycisphaerae > UBA1845 > UTPLA1 > ECT2AJA-110-A. The sequence continues at coordinate 3,197 of JAJDEC010000016.1, read as the reverse complement.
GCTGCCGGCTTCGCCTGCCTGTTTTATCAGGGGGCAGCGTCATTCGCTCCGGCAATGCACGATTCTGCATCGATCGGCCTGTGTGTCAGTCTTTGCGTCGTTGGCGCGTGTGCCGCATTCCTTCTCTTCAATTTCAATCCCGCGTCAATGTTCATGGGCGATAGCGGTTCATTGCTCCTGGGCGGTTCCGTCGGTCTCTTGTTGCTTCTTGCGGCGGCGTCCTATTCCTGGCGCGGACTGATCGCGGGGATGTTCGTGTTCGGGTTTCCGATTTTTGACACCTGCCTCGCCGTTACCCGGCGACGACTCAATGGGAAGCCGCTGTTTATCGGGGATCGGAGCCATTTCTACGACCAGCTGCGAGATCGCAATCTGACCGTGCGTCAGACGGTTCTGAGCTGTTACGTGCTCGCACTGGCCTTGGCCGTACTCGGAAATGTTCTCATTCACATTCCGTCGCCCTGGTTCGTCATCCCCGCCGTTCTTGTTCCTGTCATTGCCGCCTCGCTAAGCGTGCAACTCGGCCTGCTCCGCGTCGACGATGCGGCAACGCGTACAAACTCCCGATAAACCGATTCGCGAACCGGGCCGGGTTCCGATGCGCAGCCGTCCATGTTTTCCGGGACTTTGCCTGTCCATATCAAAACACAACATTCGCAATAACCGATTGAAATCGTGAGGGGAAAGGGCGTCGCGGGAAGTCTCAGGGATTTCGAGGGCACGATGAACGTCGGAGGCACAGTCTATCACGACGCCAATGCTTCTCGTCGCGGCGTCGTCAGCCATTCTGCGTCGGCGGACCTTCAATGGTCGCCGCCGCGGAAGGGCTCGATTCGGATTCTGACATACAACATTCTCTTCGGCCGTCGTTGGTCCGAATCCCTTGCCGTCATTCGCGATGCGGATGCGGATGTCATCTGCCTCCAGGAATTGGTTCCCGAAGGCTCTTCCTACGAACCCGCCGTCCCCCTCGATCAAATCGCAGACGACATCGGAATGCCTCATGACTTCGCATTTCTGTGGGGAAAGAATAAGAAACGCATCGCGAACATGACGTTGGCGCGCGACGGCGTCTCCGACCGGCGACTACTTCGCGCATGGCCGACGCCCGCATACGGCCTCGTCAATCGGGTTCAAGTGAGCGACGTTCAATTCACGATGGCGAATGTCCATCTGTCGCCCATGCTGGGGCCGCCCTTGTTGATGTTCCTGCCGTCGGAAGGCCTTCGCCTTAACGAAGTGGGCCACTTATCGCGTTGGGCGTCGACATGCCTCGGGCCAGTCGTGGCGGCGGGGGACTTCAACACCTTTTCCGTCGCGCCGGCCTTTCGCAGAATGAAGCGCGACTGGCAGAACGCCCGTGACGTGGCGAAATCGAAAATACGGCCGACGCGCCCGACATACGGCATTCCTTTCGTCATCGACCACGTTTTTGTACGTGGAGACGCGGTTCTTTGCGACTATGACGTCATGCCGGGCGGCGGATCAGATCACAAGGCGGTTCTGGCGACGATCAAACTGCCCGCCAAATGTGCTTTTGCCAGTGCCCAAAGTCCGGTATGATTGCGACAAGACCCTCGAAATCTGCCTGTTGCGAGTCCATAGTGACCGGGACGAAGGGACGCGCTCTCCGTGATCACCAAGTCGACAAATCTGAAACGTAAGCTGACTGAGAACCTGAAGCGCGTGCGCGACCGCATCGCGGCGGCCTGTGAGCGAGGATCTCGAAATCCTGCCGACGTCGGCATCGTTGCCGTCACCAAATACGTCGACATGGAAGTGGTTCGCGCTGCGATTGACATCGGTCTGACCGACATCGGCGAAAGCCGCGCCCAGCAATTGAATCAACGGGCGGGCATGTTGCACGAATTGTCCGAACGAAAGGCCGTGCTTGGCAGTAAGGACAGCATCGTTCGACCGAAGTGGCACATGATCGGCCACATGCAGCGAAACAAAGTCAAGATGGTCGTGCCCTGGGTTGAGCTCATCCACAGCGTAGACAGCCTGCGGCTCGCCGAGGATCTCCATTTGCAGGCCACGAAGCTCGGCAAGAAAGTCGAGATGATGCTGCAAGTCAACACGAGCGGCGAACGGACCAAGCATGGCGTCGCCGTCGGCGCCGTAACGCACCTTGCCGAGCATTTCCAGGAATGGCCCGGAATTCAACTCAGCGGCCTCATGACGATGGCGCCCCTGGAAAGTACGCCGGATGAATTGAGACTCTACTTCAATCGCCTGCGCGACGTATTCGACGATCTGCGCGGCGAGCGATTCGTCGGTCCCGAGTTCCGGCACTTGTCGATGGGGATGAGCACGGACTTCGAAGTTGCGATCGAATGTGGTGCGACGCTCGTCCGACTCGGATCGACACTGTTCGAGGGGATGACGATGAGTTCCGATTCAGATGATGAGACGGACGAGTGACACTCTTTGATCGCGACTTATTCGAGATCTGGCGATGGATTCTGGCCGTCGCCTGTTCGGTCTATGCGATTGTCGTGACGATTCGCTGGCTCGCTGGCTGGCTGACGTATCTCGGCGAACCTCAGCGCGAGCGGGCGTTGATGCGGCGATACATTGTTCTTCACCTGTTGCGCCTTCGCGGCGGCCATTTTCAATCGGAGTTGATGCGCATCGTGGCCTACGGCACAGGCATTGTCGTCGTCTATTGGTTGCACGAATTCATATAGCCTACCGGAGTCGTCGGCGCGCCGTTGCGCGAAGACGCTGTCAAATTGCTTTACCAATCGCTGTATATTCTCGTCGTCTTCACGCTCATCATGTGGGCGTTGCGCCTGGTCGTGCTGGGATTCATCGATCGGATCGTGCCGTCGTTGCGGCCAGGCAAGATCAGCGATGCCGACGCCGCCGTGCTGCCAAGGCTGAGTGTGCTCGTTGCCGCAAGAGATGAAGCGTCGAACATTGAGGCGTGCATTCGTTCACTGTTCGCCCAGTCGTATCCGAATCTGGAAATTGTCTGCGTCGACGATCGAAGCACGGACGCCACGCCGGAGATCCTCCGTCGACTCGCCGCCGAGGATTCGCGACTGAAGATCGCGCATGTCGAAGAGCTTCCCGATGGATGGTTCGGCAAGAACAATGCGATGCGTGTTGCCGCGGACATGGCGACGGGGGATTGGCTTTGTTTCACCGACGCGGACTGCGTGATGGCGTCGCCGTATTCCATCGCCACGAGC
>JAJDEC010000150.1 GCA_029259995.1 Phycisphaerae bacterium | reverse complement strand
GGCAGACAATCTCGCCGACCGCAACTCGCGATTCGCCGCCGTTTCGAGCATACTGCCCCCGAATATCGAATCGAAAGGTCAGCCAATGCCGCCATCGCAGGACGACAACACCCCGACTTCCGCCCCCGCCGACGACGCATCGAGCGACGCCGACGCGACACCGCGGCGCCGTCGGTCCTTCTCGCGAATCATCCGCAACATCATCCTGCTCTACATCGCCTATTGCATGCTCGTCTTCTTCGGACAGCGATGGATCATCTTTCCCGACTGGATCGCCCCCGATACGCTGCCCATCGAAAAATACGACGCCTCGACGACCGTCCTCAGACGCGATATCGATGGCGGCCAGGTCATCGCCTGGTTCATCCCCGCCCCCGGCGCCAGCGCCGACAATCCCAAACCCCTCGTCATGTTCTTCCATGGCAACGCCGAAATCATCGACACGCAGGATGATCGCATCGCCGGCCATCGCGCCAACGGCTGCTCCGTCCTCCTTCCCGAATATCGCGGCTACGGCCGCTCCGGCGGTCAACCCAGCCAACAAGCCCTCGTCGAAGACGCCGAATACTTCCTCGATCTCGCGTTGAAACGACCGGACGTCGACCCGAATCGCCTCGTCATTCATGGTCGCTCCATGGGCGGCGGCATCGCCACGCAAGTCGCGGCGCGCCACAAACCCCGCGCGATGATCCTCGGCTCGACGTTCACAAGCATGCGGACCATCGGCGCACGCAAGGCGTTCGTCCCCGGATTTCTCATCAAACACACGATGGACACGGCCGCCGTCCTGCGCGAACTCGACGTGCCGTTGTTGATCTTTCATGGAAACGTCGACAACATCGTCGATGTCGCCTATGGCCGAGAATTAAACTCCGTCGCCAAACAAAGCCGGCTCGTCGAACTGAATTGCAGCCACAACGACTTCCCCGGCGATGAGGACGAGCGATACTGGCAGGAAATCCGAAAATTCCTTTTGGAAAACGGCATCGTGAATCCGTTGACCCGCACACCGGTCATGGACGAATCGGAAAGCAACGGCGACGAATCGCGTTGAAACTCGATGCCGCTTACCGTCATGCTGAAGGCGAATGCCCAAGTGAAAACGCCAATCAGGATTCCGCCGATCGCCTTGCTTATTCTCATGCCATTCTCATTCCTCAATCCGATGGGCTGCATTCAGGAACGTATCCTCTTCCCTCGCCAGATGGCCCCCGATCCCATCGATACGCCGCCCATCCATCCGACATTCGAATGGAAACGCGAACGAACTCTCGGCGGCACCGGCGTCGCCTGGTACATACCGACGCTCCAGGCCGCGCGAAACAACCCGCGCCCCTGCGTCGTTTTCTTCCACGGCAATGCCGAGATCATCGACTATCAATCCGATCTCGTTCTCGCATATCGACAACTCGGATGCTCGACGCTGCTCCCCGAATACCCCGGCTACGGTCGTTCAACGGGCTTTCCCAGCGAAGCATCCATCGTCGATGACGCCGAATACTTCTACAACAAACTCCTCGAACAACCTGACGTCGACCGCCATCGAATCATCTTCCACGGCCGCTCGATCGGCGGCGCCGTCGCGGCGCAACTCGCCACGCGCCATGAACCCGCCGCCCTGATCCTGCAATCCACATTCACCAGCGTGCCGGCAATGGCCGGCAAATACCTGATGCCGTCGTTCCTCGTACGCCATCCGTTCCATACCGATCGCGCCGTCGCTGCGATCACGTCGCCGATATTGATTTTCCACGGATCGCAGGATCGAATCGTCCCCGTCTCTCACGGCCGCACGCTTCGCGATTTGTCCGCGAAATCGAAAGAAGTCCGCTACGTGGAATACAACTGCGGTCACAACGATTTCCCCGGCGATGACACACAGGACTACTTGACCAACATCCGGCAATTTCTCGAAACGCAGAACATTCTCCGATCGACAGACAACCCATGACTGACATGCCCCGCAACGATCCGGATTCCGCAACAAGCCAGGACGCGTCGCTAACCAATCGCCGCCGGCGCAAAGGCATCGTCGCTCGCATCGCCCTCTATCCGCTCATCCTCTATTCAATCTACTGTGCCGTCCTTTTCTTCGTGCAGGACGGCCTGATTTTCCCGGCGCAGATGGCCGCGCCACCACTCAAGTTCCCGCCCATCAAATCAACACTCGAATGGCAGCGAACGCGCGACGACGGCTCGAAAGGCGTCGCCTGGTTCATCCCCGCCCCGGGCGCCTCCGCCGACAATCCGCGCCCCGTCACGATCTTCTTCCACGGCAACGCCGAAATCATCGATCACCAGGTCCCGCTGATCGAAGGCTACCTCCGGATCGGATGCGCCGTCCTGCTCCCCGAATACCCCGGCTACGGCCGCTCCGAAGGCGCCCCGGGCCAGCGCGCCATCATGGAAGACGCTGAATACTTCGTGAATGAGCTACTCAAGCGAAGCGACGTCGACGCCGCGCGCATCTATCTCCACGGCCGATCCATCGGCGGCGGCCCCGCCGCCCAACTGGCCGCCATTCGCGAACCCGCCGCCCTCATCCTCGAGTCCACGTTCACAAGCATGGCCTCATTCGCCGATGGATACTTCGCCCCGCGATTCCTCGTCCGCCATCCCTTTCGCACCGATCGCGTCGTCGAATCGCTCCACGCGCCGCTTCTCATCATGCACGGTACGCGCGACACGCTCATCCCCCCGAACCACGCCCATGAACTTCAAAAACTCGCCGCCCAATCGACACACGTCCACCTCGTCGAGTACGATTGCGGCCATGTGGATTTCCCGGGTAGAGAGAATGAGGACGACTGTTGGCGAAAAATCGAGACGTTTCTAAGCGAGAACGCCGGTCTCGATCCAAGTCGAAATCGGACGGAAAATCGCAAAACAAGGCAAGACTCGCCGTCCTGATTTCGGGATCCGGTTCGACACTGCAGAATCTCATCGATCGAATCGCAGACGGTCGCCTCCCCCATACCGAAATCGCGATCGTGATCTCCTCGCGAACGACAGTCGAAGGCGTCCATCGAGCCGAACGCGCCCAACTCCCCTGCGAAGTCATCCGCGTGATGGACAATCCCGACGTGGAGCAATTCAGCAATCAGATTTCCCTGACGCTCGACATCTACGCCGTCAATCTCGTCGTGCAGGCGGGTTGGCTGTGCCAATGGAATCCGCCCGGTCGCTGGGCCAACAAGACGATCAACGTCCATCCATCCCTGCTGCCCAAGTTTGGCGGCAAGGGCTTCTATGGCCATCACGTCCACGAGGCCGTCATCGCAGCGGGTGAAACCGAATCCGGCGCGACCGTCCACTGGGTGAACGATGAATACGACGCCGGAAAAATCATCGAACAAAGAAGATGTGAAGTGAAGCCGGAAGACACGGTAGATTCACTCGCACAACGCGTCCAGGCGATCGAACGCGAACTGCTTCCCGAAGTAATCGACAAGATCCGCAAACGCGAAATCAAATTCAAGTAGTCGTAGGGTGGGCCGTGCCCACCATCAATTGCGACAATCCGCAATTGCGATTGGCGAGCACGGCCCACCCTACCGTCTGCAACGGCAAGCAAGCCCCCCCGCGATTCAAATCCCGTTATTCAGGATCACACCGTCCCACGGAATCCGCGTATCGCCACGCATTCGATTCTCGGCATACCCGACGGCACTGTTCAGCGTCTCCCGCCGGAACCCCGAACCCGCCCACTCCAGCAGTACATTCAACATCCGCCCATCCGTCGTCTGATTCCGCGCCTCGTAGTCAGCAACGAGCCGCTCGCGCATCGACCACAATCCATCCCAGAAAAGAACCTGCTTGATCTCGCCGTGATCGACGCGCGCCACGCGCGGCGACGCCAATCCGTCCCGAACGGCCTTGTCAAGCTGCGCATCCAGCAGCTCCGGAAGATACGGACGATTCGAAATAGCCGGGCCGGTGCCCGATACCGTCGGAATCGCCAGCGAGACGCGCCAATCCTCCCCCGCGAGTGACTTCGCCCAAACGCGAAGATCCGCAAGCGTCCGCCATTGCCCGTCCACCTGAAACGAAAACCGGCGATCAAACCCGATGGGTACGCGCTCCGGAACCGTCGCTTCTGACGACAACGCGATCAGCGAACGCAGCAGCACGGCGTTGTGACAGTTCAGCACATACGCAAGTTTCGCATCGTCAGTCGCGAAGAAATGCGGCGTGGATTTCGGTCCGACAATCGCCGCCTGCGCCAGATAGGAATCCAGCAACGGCCGCGAATCGACCAGCGCCCGCGGCCGGATCAGTTCACCCTGGATGACGCGATTCAAGGCCAGCCCAAAAGATGTCAGATCAAGTCCACCATCCGGCTTTTGGGCGACAGGAATATCGACGCGCATCACCATCCCAGCCTCGCGTGGGCCGCACCCGATGGCAACGAACATGATCGTTAACATGACAAGGATCGTGACCCCGTCCCGTGTGCAATGGCAAGCACAATGCCGGATGCCATGCTTCCCCCCAAGAGCGAGGCTGCCCAGTAATTCGAAGGCACACGAACGGCTTCTCCTTGCTCTGAAGGAGCGAAATAAGTTAGCCCAGGGCAAACGAAGTCCGCGAAGCGGTCGAAGTGCAGCCCTGGGTACTGTGTTCGTCACAATATCTGAGCCCTGAAAGGGCGCTATAGAAAATCTTGCGAACCAATCATGACTTGGCTGGAATTCCTGGACAGTTTCACCCCAATCACAAGCACGATCGAAGACACGCCGACAACGCCGCGTGCCACGCTTGCCCCCCAAGGCAAGCATGTTCTCAGCCACACCAATCCTACGATTGCATGCAAACCTCAACATGGAATTCCGCAAATCACGTTCGGCCCCGAGGCCCGCCGATTGCCATACTTGCCGCACAAGGCGACGCCGCCCACGTTCTCGACGATACAAAAATGCCATTTCCCACGCGCTGAAAGAGCGAAACAGGTCAGCCCTGGGCCGCGTGTCCATCCTGATATCCGAGCCCTGAAAGGACGTTACAGGTACAGTCGTCAATTACACATGTCCAATTCGGAATTCCTGGAAACGCGAGCCCCAAAACGGCACGAACATTCAGAGACTCATTGACAATCATTTCACTTCAACGATCACGAACGAATCCATCGCAACTCATCGCCGGGTGCCATGCTTGCCCCTCAAGGCAAGCATGTTCGAAGCCACGCCGACAACACGATCCAGAATAATCGTCAATGTTCTTCCCATTCACCGCACCAGGCGCAATCCGCATCGACAATCACGAACGCATTCAGCGCAACTCATCGCTCAAAGAGCACCGCCAATCCCTGCCCGACACCCACACAAAGCGCCGCCAGCCCCTTCTTCACATCGCGCCGATTCATCTCGCGCACCAGCGTCGTGGCCAGTCGCGCCCCGCTGCATCCCAACGGATGACCGATCGCGATCGCCCCGCCATTGACATTCACTTTCGCCGGATCGAGTTCGAGATCCCGAATACACGCCAGCGACTGCGCCGCAAACGCCTCATTCAACTCGATCACATCCAAGTCGGCCACACTCCATCCCGCCCGCGCGAGCGCCTTCTTCGTCGACGGAACAGGCCCCAGCCCCATGCACGCCGGATCCACACCTGCCGATGCCGACGATCGCACATACGCCAGCGGTCGCATCCCCAGCTTCTCCGCCGTCTTCGCTTCCATCACCAGCAACGCCGACGCCCCGTCATTCAATCCCGAGCTGTTTCCCGCCGTGACTGTCCCGCCCTCGCGAAACACGGCTCGCAACTTCCCCAGCATCTCCAGCGTCGTGTCCGGTCGAGGATGCTCATCCGCGTCAACAACGGTCGTCTTCCCGCGCCCCAGTTCGACAGTCACGGGAATCATCTCTTCCGCCAATCGCCCCGCATCCACAGCCGCCTTGCATCGACGCTGACTCTCCAGCGCAAACGCATCCTGCGCTTCGCGCGAAAGCTTGTACTTCTCTGCGACATTCTCCGCCGTCTCGCCCATGCTGAACGGTTGATGCATCGCGGCCAGCTTCGGATTCGTCATGCGCCAGCCCAGCGTCGTGTCATACATCGTCTGGTTGCCGCGACAATACGCCTCCTCCGGCTTCAACGTCACAAGCGGCGCACGACTCATGCTCTCCGCGCCGCCGGCAATGAACACGTCCCCATGATTCGCTTCGATCATCCGCGCTGCGATCGCCACCGCCTCCAGCCCCGATGCGCACAGACGATTCACAGTCGTGCCCGGCACTGAATCCGGCAATCCCGCCAGCAGCACGGCCATTCGCGCTGCATTTCGATTGTCCTCACCCGCCTGATTCGCAGCCCCCCAATAGCACTCGTCAATCAACGCCGGATCAATCCCCGATCGCTCGACGACGGCCCTGATGACCAACGCCCCCAGATCATCCGGTCGGACCGGCGCCAATCCGCCTCGATAACGCCCGACAGGTGTACGCAAACACTCTACGATCACTGCTTCCCGCATGATTCAACCTTCTGGAAACGCCGGTTTGTCCATCAATACGCACGCATGAGGTTAGTCCGACCCAAACCGACTCGCAAGTTGATCGCTGTTCCGACTCAATCTCCTGCCAAATGCGCATGAAGACGCGCCTCGCAAGCCCCATTTGACGAATCCGATCATTGACATGACACGATTTGCTCCACGCCCGATCAACGTTTCCAATCGCCGCTAAAGCGTCCCACGAACTGCGCCGTATTAAGAGACCAGTACCAACTTCATGCACAACAACACACGAGCCGCCGCGTCGGGCTGACGCGGCGGCCCCTGTTGCGATCCATGAGACATTGAGCAACAGCGAATCTGCCGTGGCCCCGATATTGGCAGATCAGCCCGGAATTCAATCAACCACACTGCAGGTAGTTCGCACGCCGCCGACGCCCAATGCGAGAATTTGCCGGCTTATGGTCCAGACGAATTCGTCAATGACGAAAACGCGTGTGACGAATATTTGAATGATTGATTCCTACAGTTGCGCCGACAAATCAGCCGATTCAGACAATTGAATAATTTTTTGGTTGCGAATCACTTGATTTGGATTTGCCCAGTGCAATATCATCTGAATGAGAGGAGCTGGCATAACGACCTTCCCGATTGGGCATACCGTGGGCCGCGACATCATCACCCGCTGCTACGAACAGCAGTCATACCAGAATTCGCCGCATCCACGCACCGTCGTTTCCCATCTCGCTCCCAGTAGTGACACGCCCTGACAACGCGCCGACGATGAATAGAAACCGTCGGCAATGTGGCTGACAGACGCGCCGCATCACACCGAACGGCAACGTTCTTATAAAGTACATCCAGTATTAGCAGCCCGTGGTGAAACCCTCCATCAATCCGGTTAAACTCTCTCCCGGTTGGACTGTCAGTTTCTGTGCACGGAGGCCAGAAGATGGGAATGGGTAGGCGGAAGCCGGTACGGCAGGAAGCGCTTTGGGTGGCGACGCACGAGTTGCCGCGGGCCGGGGCGCATCCGTTCTATGATCGCGTCAACGAGATCCTGAACGAAAACGACTTCGATGACTTCGTCGAAGACCTCTGCCGCAAGTTCTACGCCGAAAAAGTTGGCCGACCTTCGCTCGCGCCGGCGATCTATTTCCGCCTGCTCATGATCGGTTACTTCGAAGGCATCGACAGCGAACGCGGGATCGCGTGGCGGCTGGCGGATTCGCTGGCGTTGCGTCGCTTCGCCGGCTTCGCCTTGACCGAGGGCACGCCCGATCACTCGACGATCAGCCGCAACCGACGCCTGATCGATCTCGAAACGCACCAGGAAGTCTTCACGTGGATGCTTCAGGTGCTGGCGAAGCACAAGCTGCTCGACGGCAAGACGATCGGCGTGGACGCCTCGACGCTGGAGGCCAACGCGGCGCTGCGGAGCATCATTCGACGCGACACGGGTGAGAGTTATGACGAGTTCCTGACGCGTCTGGCGAAGGAGTCGGGCATCGAGACGCCGACGCGCGAGGACCTGGCGAAGCTCGACAAGAACCGCAAAAACAAGGGCTCAAACGACGATTGGCAGAATCCGCACGATCCCGACGCGAAGATCACCAAGATGAAGGATGGCCGCACGCATCTGGCTCACAAGCCAGAGCATGGCGTCGATATGAAGACCGGCGCACTGGTGGCGGTCACGCTTCAGCCGGCGAATCGCGGCGACACAACGAGCCTCGGCGAAACGTTGCAACAGATCGACGCCAATCTCGTGGCAGTGATGAAGGATGCGGCGGCAGCCGAGCAGTTGAACGAGCAGGTGTTGGCGGAACTGGTGGCGGACAAGGGCTATCACAGCAACGCGGTCTTGACGGATTGTGCCGAGAAGGAGATTCGCAGTTACATCTCCGAGCCGGATCGCGGAACGCGTAACTGGACGGGCAAGAACGAAGAAGAACAGGCAACGAAATCAGCGGCGCGTGACGCGGTCTATGGCAATCGGCGTCGGATCAAGGGCGATCGCGGCAAGAAATTGATGAAGCAGCGAGGCGAGTTGCTCGAACGCAGTATCGCGCATTGTTACGACACCGGCGGCATGCGCCGGACGCACCTGCGCGGTCACGAGAACATCCTGAAGCGCCTGTTGATTCACGCGAGCGGCTTCAATCTGAGTTTGATCATGCGGAAGCTGATCGGATTCGGCACAGCGCGAGGCCTGCAAGGGCGGGCAGGCCGCGCTTTTTCGGCGATATTCGACCCCATGCGCGCCATCGAAGCGGCGATACTTCGACGATGGACGGTCGCGATGGAATTCTGTCGCCAGTTACCGAAATCGTTTCCGGTTCAAGCGACCGAACGCTACGCTGCCTGATTCGGCGAAACAGGGATTACACCACGGGCTGCTAGAGGGCGGGCTGTGCTGAGGGTTGTTGGTTCGAATCCAGCCGCTCCGATGCGTCAATTCCGTGTCAGCGGCGGCTTGCGGATTGCAGCGTATTGGTCTTTCAAGAGATTCACTTCTCCCTTGTTGCTGAATCGGCCGGATGACTCCCTTATGACCTGCCGTGAACAGGGGCTAGCTCCGGATCTTCGACTTATCCTGCAGCGTGCCTAATACACTTAAGCGCCCACGATACTCGTGACGAGGTAGGATTTGGCTTGCGGTTCCTTCCGATCCGGCTATGGCGATTCTTCGAAGCGGAATAGCGCGAACGGGCCGTCGTTTACTGGTTGAAAAACCTCGACGCGTCACTTTCGCCATTGACCCGCGAAGCGTTGTCGATCTGCGCAATTCTTGATCGACTGAATCGTGGCCCGGGCAGTTCGACGTTGTAGATCAATGCAGCGAGACACGATCGCACGAAGTGTCTGCTCGTCCAACCGAAATGCGACCCGTCGGCG
>JAJDEC010000149.1 GCA_029259995.1 Phycisphaerae bacterium | reverse complement strand
GTTGTGCCACTGGGTGCTTGTCACCCAGTGCTTAATCGCCGTGTGGCATGCTCAATCTCTGCACTCACGGCATTAGCGCCCCCATCAAATTCAACTCAATAAAGCTCCGCACCTGAACGAAATCATCCACTTCAAAATGCGTGCAGCCCGATCCCCACGGCGTCGTCTCGACATCCAGCCCCGTCGGCGCCGGAATCGAATTCGCAACCGGTCCGCCGTCCAGAAAGAAATCCTCGAACAGCGTTCCATGCTGATAGTGATTCGCGTGCAATCCCGTGCTCGGTGGTCGCCGCGTCTCCATCGCCGTATCCACATCCGAATTGTTCCCGACGCCATCGACATACGACGTGAACTCGATCTCGAAGTTACCGATGCCCGCGCGCTGCGCGTCCAGCCGATCGGCCAGGTCATACGTCGACCCGCCGCCGTGGCTGTAGCCGAAGATCGCCACGCGATCCACGCCGCGCTGCCCGACGGCATCCACGACTTCGTTGAACACGGCGCCCGATCCGTCGGAACTCACGTTGTCCTCGTCATACATGAACACGTCGTAGCCCGCCGCATACAGCGCACGCCCCACGACAAACGTCCCGTGGTTCGGATCGACCGGCACACTCGTCGGCTGCGATTCCCCGCCCAACGCGATCACGATTGATTGAAAGGTATGCAGCGTCACGACGTCGAACGTGATCGCCCCGTCCAGCGTCTCCAGCTCCAGATCCGCAATTCCGTGCGATGCCGACGCCCACTCGATCCACAACGTCAGCGTCGTCTGACCGCCGCCGATGGGCAACGCATCCGTCACATCACCAACAAACGGCACTTCCGTCTCGCTCACCTTGTTCGGCGTCGTCCACACGCGCAGCGCCGGATCGCCGCGTCGCAAGGCGACGGCCGCCCCCGGCGGATTCACGCTGACGACCAGCTCAATCAGATCATCCTCGCCCGACGCATCCGCATCGCCCGGCAGATTCAAGCGAATCCCCGGTCCGCGCGATGCGTCCAGTTTGTCCACCGCGCTGACGGCCGTGCGATCGAACGGAAAATACCCCGACCCATGTCGCGGTCGATAAACCGTCAGCGTGCCAGTCGTACAGAGATCCATCGCGCACGTCGTGCCCGCGCCCAGCCACGAGCCCGCGCACGCTTCACTGGCCGTATCCACGCAGCCGCCGCCCGCATCGCAGCAAGCGCCGAGCGTCTCCATCGTCAGCAGGCCATCAACGAACAGTTGAACGTCGTCGCCGTTGGCCACGCCGTCTTCGTTCAGGTCGCCCGCGCACGCGGAACATGCCGAATCGCCGAGCAGAACCGAAATGAACGCCCCCGCATCCGCAATGCCGATCATCGAATCGCAGTCCGCATCCATCGGAACGCACTCGCCCCGCGATCCGCCCCCATCCGGCTGCGCGCGCGCGATCAGCGCCGGCATCAGCACGCAAGCCATCACGGTAATCCGCAAGCAAGCCGCCATCCGCGGACGACTCGTCCATCCCGTTTCCAGCGTACCCATCCCATCCTCCGCGGTTTCGGCGATCCGCCGACAGACTCGTTCGATCAATTCGGCAACAAGGCTAACCCAGTACAATGGCCCGAAGCATCCCAAGTCAAGCCACTGGACCCCCCGCGAATGCGAAATCGCCCATTTGGATGCATATCAACCGACTATCGGATTCGGACACGCCGAGTTGCGGCAGGTTGGTGAATTGTGAGAATTCGAAAATCCAGAACCCGGCCGCCTACGTCCAACGTACGCAGTTCCCGCCCGGATGCGCCGCACCAGTCAGAGCCGCGACCGTGAGGGAGCGGTACCAGCGTAGCGAATTCACGACGGAACGCTCGGAAAATGGTCACGTCCACGCGGGAAGCGACAAGGAACGCCCCGTTCATCAGCGTACGCCTTGGTTTACGAAACTCGCATCGATAAGATCGAATTGCGGAACGAAGGCGGACCGCGATCATCGCGGATGGGAAGCCCGTGGAATAGTCGCGTAGGTCGGGTCATCGACCCGACACAAGCCATGTAGAGTCCGCTGTGCGGACCGTTCGCCAAGCCTTGCGCGACATTCGAATTCGTATCGATGCGCGCTCGACTTCTTTGTATTCGCAAGCATGCAGGTGATTGAGTATTCGCCTCGTTATTTTTGTAGATGATCATACGAAACTGGTGACCAAGCCACCTGTGGCGCCCGAGCGCGTGCTAGGTATCGTCGGGAGTATGCGATGACTACGCGAAAATGGCTGGGTCTGATTCTCTTGTCTTTCTCCGTTATTCTATTCTCGATTGGGCTCGAAAGAGATATTGAGGTGATGCGAAAAGATGATGCCCTGGCCAATAACATAAGTGCACTCATCATTATTCCCTTCCTGATGGGATCAAGACTGATTCTTCGCCGCAGCAAGTCGAAACCCTTATCAAACATAGATCCGAACCTCAACAGAAGTTTCGAGGCATGGCGTCAACGTAAGTTGGCCGATGTCGAACCGATTCAAGACATTCATATCGTTTATTCCAAGTATCCCGAGCCGGAAGTCGGCCGTCGCGAGTTTCGTCCAGAACCGTCTCTTGATGACAAACAAATGATGGAGTTGATTATTCGGGCGGCATCTCTGCCGCTGGAGCAGAGAATTGCGATAATAGACGAGGCCTGCGGCAAGGACGAGAAAATGAAGGCCCGCGTCCAGGCGCGTTGTGAATATGCGGCCGCATGGATCGGCGGACCGAGGAGACCGTACTCGAGAGAAGAATTGGAGGAATTGCACGTAAAGGGCTTGCTTAAGGCGGGATATCCTTCTGAGTACCTCTCCTGGATCCTAGATCGTATTGAAAATGATGGATTCGAAGTCTGGTCTCGAGGAGAACTGGACTTCAGAAACAAGGGAAAGTTTGGTTATAACATCTGTGGAAGATGTGGAGAACTTTATCTTATTCGACTAACCCGAGACGCATATGAATATCCC
>JAJDEC010000148.1 GCA_029259995.1 Phycisphaerae bacterium | reverse complement strand
CGAGCAGAACATCGATGAACGGGGCGACGTCGTCGATGTCGACCCGGCAATCTCCCGTGAGATCGCCGCGAACAACGGGCGCGGCAGCGACGCGCATGACGCGAAAACCGATGACAGGTCGGGTCGTGCCGGGGCCCACATCCCCGCGGTTGGCGACGGCAACCTGCCTGACATTCGAGCGATAGCTGCCGCCGGCGATGGCACGATCCGGCGCAGTGCTGTCTGTGATCGCGACCTGGTCCGTGAGCAATTCCCAGACGTTGCCCGACATGTCGAAGAGGCCGTAACGGTTGTTGTTCACAGTGGTCTGAAAACCGCCGTGATTCGTGCCGTCATACCAGCCGACGGGCGTCGTCGCGATCACGTCGGGATCGGGATTGTCGAACGGATCGCCGCTCGCCCGGTAGTTGGCGTCGGCGTTGTTCAGCGAATCGCGGCCGTATCCATGCGCCCAATGATCCGCCGGGATCGTGTGCTGCTCGAAGAACCCTGAGAACACGATGCGATCCGAATCCGGCGCGCCGGGATCATATGCGGCCGCCTTGAACCACTCGTTGTACGGCCTCGCCTCTGCGTTTGCCGAGCCGATGGCAAGTCCGCCGTGATCCATGGGCAGGCGGAATCCTCGAAAATTTCTCACGAGTCCGCATCGTTCTTCGTCGTTCAAGTCGCGGGCGAGATTGTTCGTTTGTTGCGTGCCGTCCACTTCCGTGCCCGTCGTGATCGGGAACCAGTCGACTTCGCTCGGACCTTCGGCGTAGCAGCGGGCGCCGAGCCCCAACCCGTGATCGATCGTCAGCCAGTTACAGAACTTGACGGCCCCGATCCAGCTCATGCCGACAACAGGATGGTCCTCCTTCCCGGCGACAACGCCGTAACGCAAGCCCGCCGGAAGGCCGGGATTGTAAGTCAGCAGACTTCGCGAAATATCGAACATGGAGTCGATATCACTCGCATCGCCGACTTCCAGGCCAACATCGCCAGTATTCAACGGGAACTCGCGCCAGAGCATGTGATCGCCGCGCTCGTCGCCAGAGCCGGGGTTCTGGATTTCGTTGTGCATTTCCGCATCGTTGAGGAATGCCGCAAACTGAGCATTCGTGACTTCGAAAACAGCCACGTCGTAGTCGTAGCTCGGCCCGCCGGGCTGGGCGTCCGAAGCCGGTACAGTCGCCACGCTCATCGGTACGATCTGGGCCATCGCGCGAAGAGAGAACAAGGAAACAACAATGATCGAGATCACGACGAGTTTTGATATTTGCATCACTTGGTTCCCTGGTTTCCTGGCGCTTCAGTATCGCACCGGATGAGCATCAATCCGCAAGCGCCCGTCGCGCGACTCCGTAGCGGCAACTGCAATCGCATGTGGAGTTGTTCCCGGCGAGTCAATCTGTGCCTGCTTCCATCAGTGAAACGCTTTCTTTGGGTTCATCACGGATTTCCGGGAGAACGCGAGTTGAACGTCCTCACCCCGCACGCTGAAATCGTGCCATAAGTGAGCCCAGGGCAAGTGCAGCCCGCGAAGCGGGCAATCGCAGCCCTGGGTTGCGAATCAAGCCATGAGCCAAGCACTGAAAGTGCGTTACAGACTTGGCACTGTCACGAGGTCTGCAGCACACATGCCCAATCGCATGCATGAATTCACTTCCCGGAATTCCGTGAAGAACCTTCTCTTGGCAATCTCAACGCAACGGCAACACGCCGACACGTTCACCTCTCATCCGCCGGGCCTCAGTAGATTCATGAACAGTTGCACATCGAGGCCGTCAACGAGTCCATCGTCGTTCAGGTCGGCCGTTACCGAATCGCACTCCGAATGCAATGCCCGATAGGCGGCGGGATCAATCAGCGCCAGGACAAATGCTGCAACGTCATCGATATTCACGGCGTCATCGCAATTCACATCTCCCGGACACGGGTTGAAACGGGCCGCAACGCGAAATCCGAAATTGGCCGCATTCGCCTGCATGTTGACGTCGATCACCAGGTTGTTTCTCATCAAGACTCCGCCGTTCGCAAAATCCCCGCCGCGCGCCATGCGCGTGGGCAGCGGCGGGTTGCCGGCGATGGGATTGCCGGATTCTTCGATCCATTCGTAGATATTGCCGCCCATGTCGAACGCGCCCCACGGGCCTGGCGATCCGGCGCTACCGACGGACGAGACGTTTCCGCAGACGGCCTGTGGGTCCAGACAATCGGTTCCGTTCCAATCGACGCCGCGTTCGTAGTTCGCAACATTCGACCCCGGATTGACGATGTCGCCAACAGCAGAATCGCCCATTGCCTGATTGGGCAGATCGTCCGAGCGAGTGGGATACATCCAATACTTCGGCGCACCACCCGCCTCTGCATCGACGACGAACGGATCGTAATAGGCGGCCTTGTACCATTCATAGTTGCTGGGCAGGAACCATTTGGCGCCGGGTTTGCGTACGATCTGATCGATGGGAAGCGACATGTCATAGGCGCCGTCTTCGGTCGTTCGCTCATCCTGCGGGCCGCCGATCATTTCGTTATGCATCCAGTTGCAGAACCGCGCTGCATCGAGCCAGTCGACGCCGTTGGCAGGCTTGTTCGCGAAATTCGGTTTCAGCGAATAGGAAAAGCTTCCGGATAATCCTGATCGAAGAATCCCGCCGCGAAGGCTCGTCGTCATGACTGCGTCGTAAAGACCGTGACGATCGCTGACGGCGACGGCATTGAGG
>JAJDEC010000147.1 GCA_029259995.1 Phycisphaerae bacterium | reverse complement strand
TGATCGGTCGCGCCCAGACCACCTCGGAGCGGCAGGCATATCTCGCGGGACTCTATGAAGGCGCAACCCAGCCGATTCAGACGGCGGCGACCAATGTCGCTGCGACGATCGACTTGATCGGAAGCATCAGCGCCGGCGGCTACACGCCTGCGAATGATGCGGTCTATCCGGATGACGACTGGGGATCGGGGTTGCGCTCGATCGCGCAAATCGCCAAGGCGGACGTGGGCCTGGAAGTCGCCTGCATCGATCTCGGCGGCTGGGACACGCACGCCTTTCAGGGCACGCTCGATGGCCAGCTCAACAACCTGATGATCAACTTTGCGAATGGACTGGCGGCGTTTCACGCAGACATGCTGGACCGAATGAACTCCACAACACTCGTCGTGCTGTCGGAGTTCGGTCGTCGCGTCGCGGAGAACTTCAGCCTCGGCTGTGATCATGGGCACGGCAATGCGATGTTTGTGCTTGGCGGCAACATCAACGGCGGACAGGTGCATGCGGATTGGCCGGGATTGCATACGGACCTGCTGGACGACGGTCGCGATCTGGCGATCACGACGGACTATCGCGACGTGCTTGCGGAAATTCTGAACAAGCGTGCCGCGAACAACGCCGTTGATCTCGTCTTTCCGGGCTACACACCGACGATCCGAAACATCGTCAGCGGTTAATAGTGCGATTGCGGGACTTCGATGCCGATTCTGAATTGGCGATCGACAGCATGGATCAGAAGTGTCCGGCAAATCGACGAATCGTCAGCAATTTGGGAGTGCATCAACTCGAACCGATTATCCGGCGGATTTCTTGTCCGTCGGATGGCCGCTCCGATAGGATGATGCGTCTACTCAATGATTGCCGTGTATGCCAATCGTCCCGAAATCGATCGCGATGACGCGAAGCTTCCGAGTTTCACACCACTGACGCATCGGTTCAAATCGAGCGGAGCCAATTCATGCCCCACGCCACGCCTCGGACAATCCGACTGATCGCTATTCTCGTCGTCTCAACACTTGGAGCGCAAGTGTCGTCCGCCCATCTGTGCATCGTGCGTCAGGGGCTCGAAAGCGCCGGCGCCATCGAATCCGGCGACGCCCACGGGGCCAGCGTCGCGACCGGCGACTTCAACGGCGACGGCTACGTTGACATGGCCGTCGGTGCGCCCGATGACAGCGTCAGCGGCGCCAACGGCGCCGGCGTCGTCGTTATCAGCTTCGGCTCGCCGACGGGCATCACGCACATCGGCGCGCAGGCAATCACCCAGGCAAGCCTCGGTTTCACGAGCGAAGTCAACGACGCATTCGGCTACTCGCTGGCCGTCGGGAATTTCAACAACGATGCGTACGACGATCTCGCGATCGGTTCGCCGGGCGAGAGCATTTCCGGTCTCGACAACGCGGGCAATGTCATCATCGTCCTCGGCGGTCTGGGCGGATTGAACGTCAGTGGCAGCATCGTCAGCCAGGGCAACTCGCCGGGCATCATCGAGGCGGGCGATCTTTTCGGCTTCTCGTTGACAACGGGCGACTTCAACAACGACAGCCATGACGATCTCGCCGTCGGCGTACCGGGCGAAGATATCGAGATCGGTGCGATTTCCATCGACGACGCCGGCGCCATCGAGATTTTCTTCGGCGGACCGACAGGCGTCACGACGAGCGGTGCCTACATCCTGACGGACAACGACACGCTCAATCCCGCGATCGACTTTGCGTACTTCGGCTGGGCGCTCGCATCGGGCGACTTCGACGACGACGATCACGACGATCTCGCCGTCGGCCTTCCCGGCAAGAACACGAGCGGCGTCGCGAATCACGGCGTTGTCGAGGTTCTTTACGGCTCGGCAACGGGCATCACGGGCGCCGGGGCCCAACTGTTCAGCCAGGTCTCATTCGGCGGTGTCAATGAGGTGGGCGATCAATTCGGCAGGGTTCTGGCGGCGGGAAATCCGAACGGCGACGAGTTTGACGATCTTGCCGTCGGCGTTCCACTCAAGGGAGCGGGCGACAATGGCCGCATCTACGTCGCCTATGGATCGGCGACGGGCATCACATCAACCGGCTCGCAGGGCATCGGTCAGACTGTCTCCAGCTCCGGCGACAACTTCGGATTCTCGCTCGACTTCGGTCGATACGACACGGACATCTATGAAGAACTGGCCGTCGGCATTCCCGGCCAGAGTAACGACGCTGGCGCGATCCGGATTTTCAACGGGACCGAGAACGGCGTGCAGTCCATTAGCAACACGATCACAAAGACGCAGGCGACACTGAACGAAGTGCGCGAATCCGGGGATCGGCTCGGCGAGGCGCTGGCGTTCGGCGCATTCTGCGGTGAAACGCGCGAAGGCATTGCGATCGGTTCGCCCGGCGAAGACTGGGATCCGCTGCCGGGCGATACGTCGACTTCCATTCCCGATGCAGGTGCCGTATATATCGATCTGCCGTGGAAGCAGGTTCAGAATATGACGAGCCGCTCGTGCATGCTGACGACGTGCGACGACTCGATCGCGTTTTCGCAGAAGCCCTTCGAGCCGCATCTGCTGGCAAGCACGTCGAAAGTCATGACGCTGCTGCTCGCGTGCGAGTCCGTGCAGAACGGATGCAATCCGTGTTCGTCGTTGAACAGCGTGTACACGGTTCCGGCCGTCGTCTGCAATCGGAATGTCTGGACGGGCGGCACCATCGGCGGCTCGCTGGCGAACCTCTGCCCCGGCGAGACGATCACGCTGAACAATCTGCTGTACGGCCTGATGTATCCGAGCGGCAACGACGCGGCCTTCAGCATTGCCGATCATCTTGTGAATCCCGGAAGCAATTGCGTCGACACGACGTGCCCGGACCTGTTCAGTTTTGTCGGCATGATGAACAATCGTGCGACGCAGATCGGCATGAGCGCCACAAACT
>JAJDEC010000146.1 GCA_029259995.1 Phycisphaerae bacterium | reverse complement strand
CACCTGGTGTTCGGAACGATTCACGCGTCGAGCGCGGCCCAGACGATCACGCGTATTCTCGACTTGTTCCCGGAAGACGCGCGATCACTGATTCGTCAGTCGCTGACGTTTAACCTCAAGTCCATTATCTGTCAGAAGCTGCTTCCCAGTATTCATCCCACGCGATCTCGCATTCCCTGTTGCGAAATCATGATCTGCAACGCTTCCGTTCGAAAGCTCATCGCCGAGGAACGTGACGCCGAGATCACGTCGATTCTGAAATCTGCAACCCAGGAAGGCATGCAGGACTTTACCGAAGCGCTGTACTTGTTGATTCGAGACGAGTTCATCGATCTCAAGCTCG
This sequence comes from Phycisphaerae bacterium, assembly GCA_029259995.1. GTDB lineage: Bacteria > Planctomycetota > Phycisphaerae > UBA1845 > UTPLA1 > ECT2AJA-110-A. The sequence continues at coordinate 7,052 of JAJDEC010000146.1, read as the reverse complement.
CCCTTGAAGTGGCGCCGAACCCGGATGAATTGAAGATGCGGCTGAAGGGCATCATGTCCGGCGCGTCGGTCATTCTCGGTTAGTGACGGGCCGTGGCTTCGGGGGGCGAGGGCGTTTCTCGCCGACATGCTGAGTGACGTTCCTACCCGGCGCGATTGTCATGATTGACGACGCGCATGCCGAGTCGTGGCGATTGTAGACGCATTGCCTCGGCGACCCTACGATTCAAGAGAGCCGGCGCGGCTGTGTTTGCACAACGCACAGAGCCGCACCTGTCCCGAGGGCCGATCGATGCCGAAGTTGGAAATCAAAGTAAACGGCAAGAAGACATTTGTTCCCATCGAGCAGGAGCGAATGACGCTTGGTCGGCAGCAGGGGAACGACATCGTCCTGGAAGACAAAGTCGCGTCGCGGCAGCATTGCGAAATCATTCACGAGGACGGCCAGTTCCTGATCAAGGACCTCAAGTCGGCCAACGGCACGTGGATGGGCGAAAATCGGATCGTCGAGGCCGAACTGACGTTTGACGACACGATTCGGATCGGGACCACGTTCATCCGGCTCATTCCGGATCATGTCAAGTCAAAGCGGGGCAAGAAGGCGCCCGTTGCAGAAGTGATTATCGACGCCGATGTCGACGAAATCCCCCAGGGATCGATTGACGGCTCCGTCGTCAGCACGACGTTGGCCGTTCGCCAGTTGGCGTCGGGACCGCTGTCAAAGCAGCTCGGACCGTTGCTTGCCGCGACAGTGAGCATGGCGCCGCCACGCGGTGCGCCGGACTCAACGAAGGAAATCCGCCTCATCAATCGGCGAGGCAAGCATCTGACGGCGGCGGCTGGTAAGACGGAAAAGGCCGCCGACGCCATTGAGGCGTTGCGACAACTTCTGTTCGTGGCGTTTCGCACGCGCGCGACGGACTTGCATGTCGAGCCGAAACCCGAGACGTATGCGCTGCGGTTTCGAATTGATGGGATCATGCATTCCGTCGGCGAGATCACGTCCAAAATCGGCGATGCACTGATGAACGTCGTCAAGGTGCTGTGCGACATCGACATTTCCAAGAAGTCAGTCGTTCAGGAAGGCAATTTCTCTGTCGAGCTTTCGGCACGACGCGTCGATTTTCGCATCAACATGACGCCGACGATGCATGGGCAAAAACTGGCCCTGCGATTTCTCGACAAGGGCACTGTGCCCGACAATTTTCACGGTCTGGGAATGGCGGAGTCCGCCGTCCTGGAGCTTGAACGGATTTGCTCGCAGGATTCCGGGATGGTGATTCTTGCGGGCCCGACGGGCAGCGGGAAAACCACGACGTTGTATACGGCGCTTCAATCCGTGAACGCCGGCATGCGCAACATCGTGACGATTGAGGATCCTGTCGAGTACGAACTTGCCGGAACGACTCAGATTTCGATCGATGCTCGGAAGGGACTCACGTTTTCGTCCGTCCTGAGCTCCGTCCTGCGTCAGGATCCCGACGTCATTCTGGTCGGTGAGATTCGAGACCAGGAAACGGCGAAAATGGCGATGCAGGCCGCGACGACCGGCCACCTGGTTTTCACAACAATTCACGCCCGCGACACAGTGGGGACCATTTTCCGGCTCCTGGATCTGGGCGTCGAACCGTTTCTGATCGCGAGCGCTGTGACGATGTGCATTTCACAGCGACTCGTGCGCTCGCTTTGCGATAACTGCAAGCGGCCTTACAAGGCGGATGCCGCACAAATCCGGAAAATGGGTCTGGAGTCCAGAAATTACGGCGAGTTTTTCGATTCCGTCGGATGCAAGAAATGCATGAATGTCGGCTATGCCGGGCGGCAGGCATTGTTTGAGATTCTGATGTTCAATGCGCAACTTCGGGATGTGATTCTCACAAGGCCGACGATCACGGAAATCCGCAAGGCGGCGGGGGAATGGATGTTTGAGACCCTCAGCGAGTGCGGATATCGAAAGATCATTGACGGCGAGACATCATTCTCGGAAGTGGATCGTGTCGCCAGCATGGCCTAGCAGCCCGTGGTGAAAGCGCTTTGAGGCCAGCGGCGCGACATTTCGCGGCAGCGCTTCGTACACGAAACTCAGCGAATTCTTAGGATTCGCCTCCGTTTCGCTCCCTCGATCTGACGCGAAATGGCCGTCGATGGACCGAATGACTCTTGCCACGGGCTGCTGGTCTGCCCGGGGCGTTGGCCTCGATATTGCGACAAATGTCGGCGCCGAACGAAAGCTCGCGGCGCCGGGTGTTCACATCCCCCGGCGCAGACGCTAAAATGTTGGCTTGCCAGCCCTTGCGTGCCTCCCGGTACGCCCGGATCGTAGGAACCCAGACGAGGACTCACCGCGCTTATGACTGACGCGATGTTCACCGATTCTCAATCGTTGATGCTTGCAGCGCTGCCCGAATCGGGCGGCTACTTCAGCATCGTCAAAATTCTGTTGTTTGCCGTTGCATTCATTGTCTGGGCTCAGAACGCGGCTTGGGCAAGCAACGACTTGCGCAAGAAACTTCTGCTCACTCGGAGCATGTGGAACTGGGCCATTTTTCTGACAGGCTTGCTCTGTCTGGTGATCTGGCTCGTCGTCCCCATTTTCTGGGTCAGCCTGGGCGTTTACTTCCTGGTCTATGTTCCAACAATCATGAGTTACGTCGTGTATCGGAACAAACGCGTTCCGCCGTCGCAGACGGTCCTCACGTCGGCACACCTTCAACGCCTGTCGCAGGGGACGCGTCAGCCCGACGAAGAAGCGATGCACGGTCGCGATCGCGTCCGCCTGAAGGATCCGGAGGGCAAGACGCCGCCGTGGCCGACGGACGCCGATCAGCACGCGGGTTACCAGGCGACGCAGGATCTTCTGTTCGACGCGATCTGGCGGCGGGCGAGTGACGTGCAGATCGACCTGCTCGTTAATCAACCGGCATCAATCATCTACAAGGTCGACGGCGTCGATGCGATGCGCGAACCGATTCCCGCCGAACTGTCCGCGTCGGTATTTCACCATTTGAAGCGCGTCGCAGGCACGAGTACCGAAGAACATCGCCGCCCGCAACAGGGCGAATTCACAGCCAGCATTGGCGCCGGCGAATCGTCGACGCGAAATGTCACCGTGGACATGCGAACTTCCGGAAACACGAAGGGCGAGCGCATCATGCTCAAGCTCTTCTCGGATGAGACGAAATTCAAGGTCGCGGACCTTGGCATGACCGAGCTTCAAGTTGGCAAATTTGATGAGATGCTGAAAGAGAATCGCGGCGTCGTGATTGTGTCGGGCCCTCGCGGCAGCGGCATCACGAGCACGCTCTACGCGATTGTTCGCGGCCATGACGCATTCATGCAGAATATTCATACGCTTGAAGTCACAAAGGCGCTGGATCTCGAGAATGTGACGCAGCACATGTATGACAGCCAGAATGGAACTGTCAGTTACGGAAAACGGCTTCGCTCAATTATTCGAACGGAGCCCGATGTCGTGATGGCGGGCGAAACGCCGGATGCCGAGACCGCCGAACTCGCGGCGCACGCCGGACGACAAGGCAAGCGGATTTACCTGGGACTTCCTGCGAGTGACGTCTTCTCGGCGTTGAACAAGTATCTGCAGGCCGTGAATGACGCACCGACGGCGGCGTCGAGTCTCATGTGCGTGACGAATCAGCGTTTGGCCCGCGTTGTCTGCTCGGCATGTCGTCGGGCGTATCGGCCCGATCCGAACCTCTTGCGAAAGGCCAACTTGCCGACGGATCAGAATCGCCCGTTCTATCGTCCGCCGAATCCAGACGAAATCGCAGTCGATAAGCACGGCAATCCCGAGATCTGCGCGATTTGTCAGGGAACGGGCTATGTCGGACGAACCGGCGTCTTCGAGATATTGATGCTCGATGATGAATTGCGGGCCCTGATCGCGAAGGGAACGCCGATTCAGACGATCAAGACGGAAGCCCGCAAGCGCGGCATGATGAATCTGCAGGAAATCGCACTGCATAAGGTCTTCGAAGGCCACACGAGTATTAACGAAGTGCTTCGCGTGACAAAGGAGTCCACGCCGAACGTGCAGAAACGGCGACCGGCCTAGGCCAGGACACCGTGGCATCGGCGCGCCGCCGAGAGTTCATTGACGAATACAGCGATGGCTAGACGTTCAGTCGCCGCCGCCTGAAACGTACGAGACAGCAAACGGAGAAGCGTTCGATGCTTTTTTCCCTCATTGTCGGCTTGATGGTCATTCTGGTTGCCGCGTTCTGGACCTATCAGGGGTTCTTCAGTTCCGCAATCATGTTCTTTGAGGCGCTGATCGCCGCTCTGGTCGCATTCACGTTTTACGAATCGCTGAATGAGATGTGGGTCGATTCACTGGGACCTGGCAAGGGGCCTCCGATCGCGCTGATGCTGATCTTCCTTGTGACATTGGTCGTCCTGAGAACCCTGACGGACAAGTACATCACGAAGGACGTCACGATGCCTGCGCCCGTCTCTCGGGCCGGCGGCGCCATGTGCGGCTTCTTCTCCGGCATGATCATGGTTGGCATGGCGATGATCGCCATCCAGATGCTTCCGATCGGCTCCGCTGTTTTCTCCTTTGAGCGAATGAGCTACGACACGGAAAAGGGCGGTCCCGCCAAGGCCTCGGGGCTCGGCATCTTCAGTCCGGATCGATTTACCTACAGCCTCATCAGTTCCCTGTCGGACGGCGATCGATTCGGTACGAAGGATGATCACGCGTTGCGGCGAACGAAGCCGGATCTGATCACGCAGCTCTACTCCTATCGCGCCGTTCCGCAATGGGAGGCGCGCGTCTTCCTCGATGAGCGAGACATTGAAGTGAAGGCCTATTGGGACACGATGGCCATCGACAAGCCCACGCACAAAATCGGCGAGGGCGCCACGATGATCCGCGAATTTGAAACCGTTCCGCCCAAGCGGCTCGATGACAAGTACCTCGTGTGCACTGTCGAAATCAAGAAATCCGCAATGCAGGACAAGATCAATCAGATTCGATTTCGATTGCCGCAGTTTCGCGTCATCGGATTTGATCGCGGCAGCGAAAAGGAAAAGCCCAGCGTCTATCTGGCGACCGGCATGACGGACATCTACACGCATCAGCATCTCGGTCCCAAGCCCGTCGCCGACGCGCAGCGCGAACGACTTGTCGCATTCAGCCCCCTGGTCAACTTCATTCTCGATACGAACATGACGAAGGTCGTCGAAACGGACAATGGGTTTCAGCTTGATGTGGCGTTCGAAGTGCCGCGCGACTTCAAGCCGTGGTTCATTGAGTTCAAATCCGGCGCCCGCGCCGATATGTCAGGAATGAAGAAGCTCGATTCACCGCCGAACTGGGCGTCCGTGGCCATGGGCAAGGAAGGCATGTCGGGCGTGACCGTCAACAAGGAAGTCGGCGTGGCGGTCGTCAGCACGTGGGATGTTCCTTCGAATGTCGTGCAGAAAACGGGCTTTACCAATAAACTCCCGTTTCTGATCGATACGAGCAATGGAAACGTCCCGCCAACCATCTATACAGGTGAGAGCGTCGGCAATGCCAATGGCGTTCACTTCTTCTACGAAATCCCGTTGAACAAGCCGTCGGATCTCTTCGCCAAGGAATTCTGGGTGCCGGGCGGCAAACAGATGTTCATGGTGACGTTCGACGATCCCAAAAAGAAGAGCATGTGGGGGCGATCGATTCAGTTCGCCAGTCGCGTCGTCGGTCAGACCACGATTACCGACGCGGCCGGCACGCCGCATTTTGCGATCGGTCAATACGCCATCGCGGAAATCGGCGGACGATGGGTCTATGAGATTCAATACTGGCCCGCGGCCGACATTCCCGAGCGCTCGCTTCAGAAACCCAAGCGCGTCACGCAGCAGATTCTGGACGGCGCCGGCATTGAGAATTGCTACTTCGGTTTCATTTTCCTCGTGCCGGATTCCGTGACCGAGATCAAGGAATTCCAATCGGGTCGCGGAAAACCGCTCGAACTGAATATCACGCAGTAATCGATTCCGATCGCGGCGCGACACGAAACGCTCGCGCCGCGCCATCGAGATCGTCGCGACATCTGACGGAGGGAGTCGATCACAATGCGATGGATCGCATGGTTGCCCGCGCTCATCCTGATCTCGTCCCTGAGCGATCCGGTCGATACGGATTCCGGCGCGTCGCCGCCCGAGACGCGTTCGGCGGCCGCATCCCAGCCCGGCCTCGTGCCGATTTCCCAAAAAACCATCACAGCCGGAGACATCGACGACGCGATCATGCGCGTGGTGGATGTCGTCGCGTCGTCGGCCGTCGTGATTGAAGTGGATCGTCGTCCGACGTCTGCCGCGCGGGGCGCCCCCCTTCGCAGATGGTCGCTGGATCAGCCACGGCGCCGGCGTCGTTCTTCACGCCGACGGACGCATCCTGACATGCCAGCATCTGATCGACGGCGCCGCCGAGATTTCTGTCATTCTCCACGATGGGCGGCGACTGTCCGCGCAGCGGATCGCGGAAGATCGCCGCTCGGATCTGGCCGTCATACGGGCCAACGTCCCGGGGCTCGATCCGGCCAGGATCGGCGAAGCGGAAACCCTGCGCGCCGGTTCGCTGGTGCTTTCATTCGGCAATCCGCTTGGACTGGCAAGCGATGGGCGGGCCGCCGTCTCCTTTGGCGTTGTCAGTGCGATCGATCGACCTTTGCCGGCGGAATTCGGTTCGGATGAAGATCGATTTTACGGCGAGATGATTCAGGCGGGCATTCTCGCCGGCCCCGGCAGCTCCGGCGGCCCGCTGGTCTCGCTTCGCGGCGAAGTCGTCGGAATCGTCGCGGCGGTTCCGACAGGCGGCGGAAATCTCTCGCCGATTTCATTCGCGATTCCCATGTCGGAACGAAATCGGCGGATTGTTCGCGATTTGTCAGAAGGCCGCTCCGTGGAGCACGGCTATCTCGGCGTGGAAGTGGATGTGTTGTCGCAGACCGATCGCGAGGAGGCGAAGTTGGATCGGCGGATCGGCGTTCGAATCGCGGCCGTCTTCGCGGACGGACCGGCGGATCGGGCCGGTCTGCGCGCCGGCGA
>JAJDEC010000145.1 GCA_029259995.1 Phycisphaerae bacterium | reverse complement strand
CGATGAATTCCGCTTCAAGGCGGAGGGCGACAAGCCGGAACGCGGGATCATCATCCTCGCCGAAGGCCGACTGCTGAATCTCGGTTGCGCAACGGGCCATCCGAGCTTCGTGATGAGCAACAGCTTCACGAACCAGGTCATGGCGCAGATCGAACTGCACCAGAACCACAGCAAGTACGACAACATCGTCTTCGTGCTGCCGAAGCACCTCGACGAGAAAGTCGCCCGACTGCATCTCGACCAGCTCGGCGTGAAGCTGACGAAGCTGTCGAAGGATCAGGCCGACTACATCGGCGTACCGGTCGATGGTCCGTACAAGTCGGATCACTATCGGTACTAAGTGGTGATTTGAGATTTCAGATTTGAAATCTGGAATCACCCGTATCAGCCACGTAAGTCGGGTCATCGCCCCGACTTTGGCGGCGCGAAATCGTCGGGGCGATGCCCCGACCGACAATAAGCAACGCCCGGCGAATCGCGAGATTCGCCGGGCGTTTTCTATAGGATAAGAGCAGTCTGTATGCCGCGTCGCGAACGTTACGCTCGCTGTCGCGGATTGTCGTTTGTGGCCGTCCAGACCGGCGATGACACGACCTTCTCCGCCAACTGTCGATAAGCCACGACGATGTCGTTGCAGATCAGATCGACACGCTGTCGCAGGTCACGGCGATCGCGGATCAGTTTGGACGACATGCGTCGCAGGCGTCGGGCCCGGCGTTCATCGCGCTGGCGAATGGACTCGCGCCTGTGAAGCCGTGCGATGGCGGCAATGACTTCATCGGGATCGATGGGTTGCTCAAAGACGTCGGCGACACCGAGTCGCATTGCCTGGAGAAGACGATCGGGATCGATGTGTTCCTTGATCAGGATGACGGGCGTCAACAGTGACGCGTCGCGCGGAATCAGATCCATCCCGTAGCCGTCATCGAGGTATTGATCCGCGATGATCAGCGTCGGTCGCGTCGTCTTGACGGCGAGCCGCGCATCCTCGACGGTCGAGACGTGTGTGATCTGCGGCTGAATCTGGATCACGAGCTCGGCGATCAGCGCCGTCGTTCGATCGTCATCCTGCGCCGCGATGAGGATTCTTGGTTCCTGTCCGGCCCGTATTGACATGGCTTCTTTCGCTTTCATCCGCGCACGACCTCCTGTCGTGGCCGGCACGACGCTGACGTCTGCCGACAAAGTGCTTCGCAGGGTGTTTTGCCGATGGCGGACGAGGCCTTCGACAATCGACGACCAAATCCCGGTCGCCATGTTTCGCGCCAGTGGCGCGACCCCCCGAAAATGTTTGCTTCTCTCGTCAGTCGCCGTTCAGTGCTGCAGGCAATCGCAGCACCACACGCGTCCCGACATCGGGCTTGCTCTCCAGTTGTACGTCGCCGCCGCCCAACAGCATCCAACGTCGTACACGAGCCAGCCCAAGTCCTCGGCTTCGTCCCGCAGGTCGATGCGAAAAGAACGGATCCATCGCTCGACTCAGAACCTCCGCCGTCATGCCGCGACCGTTGTCGATCACACTGACGACGACCTGTTCTTCGGCTGAATCGTAGGCGGCCTTGATGGCGAGACGGCGCGTTTCGGCGTTCGTCGCCTCCAGAGAATTCTCGAGAATTTCGCGAAATGCGTCACGCAATCGATCTCGATCGAATCGGACCTGCGGCAATTCGGCCGGGAAATCGATCGAGGGCGAATCGGCCAATAATCCCCCGTTCCCCAGATCAGACGTGACGTCGTTTATGCACCCTTCCAGTTCAAACGTCGTCGGCGTCGGTAACGGCGATTGTGCAAACGCCATCAACTCGGACACGATGTCGCTGGCCGCCTTCGCTTGGGCCGATATCGCACTCAGCGATTTCTTGGCGTCCGCGTCCGCTATCTTCATGCCGAGCGCCTGGGCGCGTCCCGATATCACGGTGAGCGGGTTGTTCAACTCGTGGGCCGCCCCCGCCGCCATCGCGGTGATCGTGTCGATCAGTCGTTGATTCGCCGCCTCTCGCTGCGCTTCGCCGGCTCGCCGACTCGCATCCGCCAGCTCGTCGCTCAGGCGATCGGACGCTGCGCGATCGTAGGAATTGGAAACCGCTGCAGCCGCGGCATTGCACACGGCCGAGATCGCAGTTCCGTCGTGCCACATCGCAGACGCTTTCTTGTCATCCTTGATCGCAATCACGACGCCGCCGCGGCAATCTCCGCGCGTCGCCAGCGGCAGCCATTGCACATTGCGACCGAAGGCGCCGTCTCCGTGCCGCGCGACGAGGGCCTCGATCGCGCCGACTGCGGCCTGAAGCCGATTGCCCTGGTCGTTGTTATCCGCCGCGGAGGGCGCGACGTCGAAGTCTGCTCGCAGCGCGTCCGTGAGTTCCGGATCGGATTCCGAACATCGCCACGTGCGGCCGCCCGCAGCGCCGGCCAGGTCCAGCCAGTCGTCGCTGCCGATCGCAAAAACAATGCAGGCATGCGGATCAAACGCGTTCCCGAATTGCTCAGCCAGCGTCGCACACGCGTCGCACAGGGAATCATCCGGCGAAACATCCGAGACAATGTGACAGACCGCGTTGAAACAGGCCTCCCGACGCCGATGCTTCATGACTTCGCGGCGCAAAGCCTCATGATGACGCGTCAGATCTTCGCCCGTCTTGAGCAACGCCTGCAGGTATTCACGACGGGCGTCGATGCGTTCGCCGCCGATCCACTCCGCCCGCACATCGATGGCTTCCGCCAGTCCGTCAACGACCTTCTCGACGGCCTTGATTGGCATACCGATCCGATTCGCGAGCTCGCGTGAGCTCGTCAACACGCGATAGTTTCCGGACCAGCCGAGCTGTTGTTCGCGCGCGATCGTGTCGGCGAGGAGAATCAACTGGACGTGGCGTTGTTTCGCGATGTTGGCGGGCAACGCCTCCGGCGTCTGATGGTGCAGCCAGATGCAGTCCACGAGTCGCTGTGGCAAACCCCATCGCTTCGCCAGCCGATGGCCGGCCATGGCGTGATCCGCGCCGAGCAATCGCCGTTCGATCATACCGATGTCGGATCGGAGTTCGTCCGCCTGGACGACGATACGTGCATAGCTCTTGGGCATGGCTGTATGCAGTGCAATTTTTCCCAAGTCGTGCAGCAGGCCGCAGACGAATGCCTCATGCGCATCGATGGGGACGTCGGACGCTTCGGCCAGTCCCTGGGCGGCACACGCAACGGCGAGGCAATGCTTCCAGAACGCGAGCCGATCGAACGGCGATCCCTTCGAATGATCGGACTCACCGAGCCCGAACGCTTCCTGCACCTTGAGCGCCAGCGTGACGTGTCGAATGGCCTTGAATCCAAGCAGGCGTACCGCATTGTCGACGTTGATCGCTGAGGGCCGAACGCCGGTATCGGATCGACCGAGCATCGACAACAGTCTCGCCGTCAGTGCCGGATCCGTCTCGACGAGTCGAACCAGGTCCTTGGGCGACGCCTGATCGTCGGATGTCAGTGAAAGAATGCGCGTGGCAACGGGAGACAGCGGCGGAATCGCTTCGAGTTGCGCGAGGACGAGATCGACCTCGCGGGTGTTGGGCTGTCCCGGCGCCGTGGGCATGATGAGTCAATCTCGCAAGTCTCGATATTCCGTTGACTAGTGTCGTGTTCCGCTCCGCCCGGGTCCTTCCACGTTCGATGGACAACGCACAGAAGGCTGCAATCCCCCGTCCGCCACAGAGGGCAGACGCTACGCAGCGAGCAATTCGACCATTCGACCGATAAGGTGTTGCAGATCGAACGGCTTCTGAATGAAGTCGTCCGCCCCTGCCGCGAGCAGCGCCTGAACTTCGGATGGATCGACGGCGCCCGACACGATGATGACACGGGT
>JAJDEC010000144.1 GCA_029259995.1 Phycisphaerae bacterium | reverse complement strand
TTCGCGCCGCAACATAGCGGATCAGCCTGTCCGCCTGTGGCGTGATGAACATCGCCAGGAACAATCCGACGGCAATGACGACGTCGACCAACGCGGGCCGTCTCGCCAGATCAAGCTCTGGATACTCCTTCGGCGCCGCCGTCGGTCCGAGCGCGACGACCCGCGCGTAATACACGGGCCTGTCGCCGGCCTGCCCAACTGACGGCAGATTCTCCGGAGAACCGAACTGACGCTCCGGATCCATTTGCCCGTCGCTTTCCATGCCTTGGCACAGCTGTTCCATCCGTGCGCTCGCGCCCTGTCGTTCAACGCAGCGGACAAACGCACGCCCTATTCGAATTCTGTCTCTTCACGTTCGAGGCCTGGATCATCAACCTTGCCGGTCTTCTCCACAACCACGTCGGCAAGAATCGTATCCGTCTCACTGAAGCCTGAGATCATGTCCACGATTTCAGAGTACGGAATCGCGAATCCGCGAACGTCGTCCTTGCCGGATCTCCGAGGTGCGCCGCCCAGGAATCGCACGAGCTCGGGCACGCCGAGTGGTGCCTCGATCGGCGGCGACGTGGCCCCCGTTCGTTTGTTCCGATAGATCATCTTCAGGTTCCGATCGCCCCGATCGGCCGAGAGTTGAACGGAAATGTTCCGGCCGTCATCACGGACCCCGGGAAAGATCGCCGGGGGCCGGCACATCATTCGCTTGCCGAAGATCGCCATTCGCGGCGAGCCCGCCTGTTGGATGTAGATCAGGCCCCGACCGCGACAATCAATAACATCCAGAACCAGGTTGTCACGATCCAGGACGTAAGATTGAATGGCCGGATGGGGCCGCCCACGCAACGCACGATACGCTGCAATCCGGGCCTCCTTATTGTCGCCGTCGAGAATCCGCCGAAGCTGCTCACCGGCTGCATACACGCGATCCGCCCGCCCCAGTTCCGCAATCGCTTCAATCTGAAATGAGTCGTCGTCCTTCGTGGCGTGTTCGCCGACACCGATCGCCCCTTCGCGCTCGCCGAGCCGGAGCAGCGTCCGTGCCGCGTAGTAATGCGTCTCGCGCGACGAGCTGTCGAGCGCTTCCGCCAACTTGGGAATCACGCCCTTGCCGAGCGCCTCCAGGGCGAGACCGATCGCATTGGGATTGCCTTCACCACTCTTCAAGACGCCGATCAGCTCCTCCATGCGCGAATCGAGGAATCCGGGGTTCGTATTGAGGGGCGTGTGAAGCAATCGCTCAAGGAACAGCCGTTTGTCGTAAACCATGTCGTCCGGAATGCGAAGCTCGATGTAGGACGAGCTTTCGCCGACAGCCAGCTTGTCGCCGCCGCCCCATCGCCCGTTGATCGCCCGCTCGGCCGCTCGCGCCACGCTGTGCCGCGGATCGTTCAGTACCAGCCGCACTTTGCGGGGCTCACGGACAATGCCGCCGCCGAGAACAACGCCGTTCCGAAGGTTGACCCGCTCGTGAGGGCGCCCCTGTCGATCAAATGGCGAAACGAATACCGGGCCCGCCGCGACGGCCTGCAGTTTTCCGCCCAAGACTCCGGACGGCGTCGCCGCCCAAACCTGAAGTGTCGCGAGCACCAGTCGGCCGCCCGCTAGTGACGACGTCTCCAAACCCAATGCCCGAACCCGAACGTCGAATCGCTCGCCCTTCTTCGCGCCGCCGGGCAGGAACGCCTCCAGTTCGACCATCGCCGAATCCTTGCTGTCGATGAACTCCGTCGCATTAATCCCGTCGCCGCCGATCTCGACCTTTCGACGAATTTCCTTGACCAGGTAATTCCGCACGACTTCCGGCCCATCGGAGCCGCCCGTGTCCACGAGATCGACGACCAGCCCGAAGCCGCGAACCGCGTTCCGCTCCATGCCCTGAATGTTGACCAGCGGACCAATCGTGTTCTTTCTGGCGACCATGTCCGGCTCTGTCAGGAGATCCGCTTCCGGCTGAGGATCCTTGTCCCGCCAGCTGTCGAACATTCGGGCCCAGTCCGTTTCGGAACAACCCGATCCCGGCAGGATCAGAAACGTCAGAACAAGACAAAACAGCAAATAGGAATTACGCATGATTCAAAGCCTCGTTTTCGCGAGCGTTCAGCGGATCGTCAGATGGAAAAATCGTGGGCGGGCCCCTGCTTGTCTCTCTTCTTCGGCGGGCGGACGCGAAGTTCGGGCGGCGTGTTCATGACCGTGCAACCCGGCGGAATGCTCGACGTGATGAACGTCGATCCGCCGATCGTGCAGCCTTCACCGAGGACTGTGTCGCCGCCGAGCACTGTCGCGTTCGCGTAAATCGTCACGTTGTCCCGTACCGTGGGATGACGCTTGTAGCCGCGAACCATCTGGCCGCGTTCGTCCTTGAGGAAACTGAGCGCGCCAAGCGTCACGCTCTGGTAAACCTTCACATTGTCGCCGATATCCGTCGTCTCTCCGATCACGACGCCCGTGCCGTGATCGATGAAGAATCGCTTGCCGATCCGCGCGCCGGGATGTACGTCGATCCCCGTCTTGAGATGTGACCATTCCGCCATCGCCCGCGGAATCAGCGGTATCTCCATGTTGTACAGCTCGTGGGCGTATCGATGGACAGTGATGGCGATGAGCCCCGGATAGGCGAAAATGATCTCGTCTGAGTTGTCAGCGGCCGGATCGCCTTCGTAGGAAGCGGCGACATCCATGGCCAGCTTGTCGCGTACATCGGGAATCTTCAGCAGGAAGGCCTCCGTCAACTCCCGCGCCTTGCGATCGAAGGGCAGCGCCTGATCCGACGGACCTGTTGGATCGTAATTGCCCGATACCTCGTTGAGATGACAGAGTGACAGAAAAATCTGAAGGTAGAGTGTCTGAGCCAAACGCGGCAGCAACTCCCCAACGTGATACTGAACGTTCTTGAACGAGAGATTCTGTCGCCCGAAATACCCGGGATACGAAATCTCGAAAAGCAGATCGATGACCCGGTAGACTTCCTCCTTCGATGGAAGATAGCCGCGACCGATGTGCCGCGTGCGAGGCTCCGCCTCGTAGCTCGCCACGATTCGCTCAATCAGGCCGATCAATCGCTCGTCAAGATCGTATTCGCCGATCATGTCGCAAAGACTCCATGAGGCCGCACATATCCGGAAGCGGAACAAATCAAAAGGGCTGCGGCTTCGTCGCCATCATCGTTCGGCCGCGGCGTCGGCCTGAGGAGGGTTACACGGCGGGTATCGGTCGTGTCAGTCCGCCCACAATATTCAGTGATTATATGACGGGGCCCATACCGCGGCCAATCGCCGATAACCGCCGATTTGTCTGATGTCGTCGGGCTCCGCCGATCGCCTCCGGACGACTCGGCGTACACGAACGCTCGGGCGACGCGAATTCGCTTTGCATGTCGCCCGACTCCCGTATACCTTGGTGCCGTTCTGCCGTCGACCGACCTGATCGCCATGCCCTCTTGCTACTCGACCCGTCGGATTGGCCAATGAACACGGAAACGCGAGAAGACGATCCGACTCGCCTTCATCCATGACTCCGGGATTCTTCAGACGCCTGTTTACGCGGAACGCAGAATGGAATTTTCGCAACTGGGACATACAGCCGTCATCGGTCTCCAATGGGGCGATGAAGGAAAAGGCAAGATCGTCGATCTGCTCACGGAGCACTTCGACGTCGTCGTCCGCTACGCCGGCGGCGCCAATGCGGGACATACCGTCAAGATTGGCAAAGAATCCTACGCGCTGCATCTGCTCCCCAGCGGCATCCTCCGGAAAAAATCGCTGAACTTGATCGGCCCCGGCGTCGTCGTTGACCTTGAGATTCTCGTCGCTGAGATTGACGGACTGCGAAAGCGCAACATCCACGTCGGCGACAACCTGCAAATCTCCGAACGCGCCCATCTCGTTATGCCGTGGCACAAGATGCAGGATCGCCTCGCCGAATCCAGCCTCGGCGACGACAAGAAAATCGGCACGACGGCCAAGGGCATCGGTCCCTGTTACGCCGACAAGATGCTGCGCTCGACGGCGCTGCGCGTCTGCGACCTGGAGAACGCACTACGCTTCCGCGAACGCGTCACCGAAATTGCAGACCAGAAAAATACCGTGTTTGCCGCGCTATACAGGGATGCCGAACGACTCGATGCGAACGCCATCGCCGACGCCTATCTCGCCTTTGGCGAACAACTTCGCGCTCACATCGCCGACACAACGGCGATGCTCCACGAACGCATCGACGCCCACGATCGCGTCCTCTTCGAAGGCGCCCAGGGTTCGATGCTCGATATCAACCACGGTACGTTCCCCTACGTCACGAGCAGCTCGTGCATCTCGGGCAGCGTGACGACCAGTGCCGGCGTCGGACCCTCGACGCTCGAAAGCGTCGTCGGCGTCATCAAGGCCTACAGCACACGCGTCGGCGGCGGCCCGTTCCCGACGGAACTCGACAACGACATCGGTAACAAAATACGCGAGCGCGGCCACGAATTCGGCACCACAACGGGGAGACCCCGGCGCTGCGGCTGGTTTGACGCCGTTGCCGTTCGCCACGCGATCCGACTCAGCGGCGTCACGGAACTCGCTGTTATGCATCTGGATACGCTCGGTACATTCGAGCAGGTGCGAGTCTGTACGGCCTATCGCCGCGGAAAAGAGACGATTCGCACGTTTCCATCCCGGGCCGAGGTCCTCAGCGACGTGGAGCCCGTGTTCGAGACGCTGCCCGGCTGGTCCGTGGATCGCCCCGAAGTGGGTTCCTTCGAACAATTGCCGGACGAAGCTCGTTCGTACATCGAGAGGCTCGAAGCTATTCTGGGCGTACCCATCACGCTCGTCAGTATCGGCCCCGAACGCACGGCCACGCTGCATCGCACCGCCGGCGTGGGCGCGGGCCTGTAAGGAGCGATTGCGACATGCCTACGATTGAACCGCTCGATTGCGCTGCGGAACTCGGGATTCCCGCCGAGCGCCTCCCACGGCACATCGCCGTCATCATGGACGGCAACGGTCGCTGGGCCCGCCAGCGCGATATGGAACGCGTCAAGGGCCACGAGGCCGGTGCGGAGAACGTCCGCGAGATTGTTACGCAGTGCGCCCGCCTCGGCGTCGAAGCCCTCACGCTTTACAGCTTCAGCACCGAAAACTGGCGACGCCCGATCGACGAGATCACGCGACTGATGAGCCTCTACGTCGAGTATCTCATCAAGGAACGCGAAGAGATCATGGACAACGATGTCCGGCTCGTCCAGATCGGTCGCCGCGATCGCCTGCCGCCCGACGTGCTTCGTGAACTTGATGAGACGGCGCGCTTGTCGGCGAACAATCGCGGCATGACGCTCTGCCTCGCGCTGAATTACAGCTCACGCGTGGAAATCGTCGACGCCGTCCGCAAGATCGCCGAGCGCATCCGCAGCGGCGATCTCGATCCAAACGAGATCAACGAGCAAACTATCGACGCATCGCTCTACACGGCCGGCCTGCCCGATCCCGATCTGCTCGTCCGCACGGCCGGCGAAATGCGCATCAGCAACTTTCTCTTATGGCAGATCAGTTACGCCGAGCTCTACGTCACAGACACACTCTGGCCCGACTTCCATCGCGAAGACCTCAACAACGCCATCCGCGCCTACGCCGCCCGCGAGCGGCGCTTCGGTGGTTTGAACAAGTAGTCGGGTACCATGCCGACCCTTAAGGTCGGCATGCAAAACGCGTAGAACGGGTCCTCGCCCCGCCGCGACATATACGATGCATAGATTGATGGGTGGCCCATCCCTTCAGGGATGGGGTCGCGACGATAAGGCGGCGAAACAACTGTTCGATTACCTCGGGAAGACCTCGCACAGTCGTTTGATCTCGCGAAATGTTTTCTCGACTCTCAGCGTCAGTCTGCGCACGGATCGCCGCGCCCCCACCACTGAAGTGGTGGGCCACGCGAACACGCAGACAGAAGAAGGGCCATAGGAAATGTCTGAATATCCACCGAAGACTCCATGGTACGGCGACTGGCAAGAACGGCTGAGCCGTAAGCTTGAGGAACTGGGCTTCTCCTCGTTAGAGGCGTACCTAACAAGCCAGCCTGGAGTTGGTTATGTCAAGATCGCGAGAATATTGGGGATTGCGAATGTTTGTGCAATGCAGATTTATGGAATGCATCTTAGAGCCGCAGCAGCCGAGGGACGTGTGCGCGAGGCAGCGATAGACTCGTTAGTTAGACTCCTCGCCGAGCACCTAACGCGCGGATGGGGAACTGGACAACACTTCCCGTTCAAGCTTGCGTTGGCCTTCGCGACTTGGGTGCCGATTGTCGAACGAAATGCGAATCCCAGTCCCGAAGTTCAACGCTATATGGACCGAGTATTCGAATCGCTGAAGGCAATTGACCCGCCCAAAGGATGGGTACCCGAGGGACCGGATGATGCAATAATAAGAACTGCTTTTGACCAAGGCTGGCCCGATTGATGATCACATTGCGTGACCCATCCTCTCCGAGGATGAGGACGCGACGTTGCAGTTACGCATGGAAAGTCCAATAGAATCGAACGGTTAACGCGCGCCCGTCTCGTCGCGCCCCCACCACTGAAGTGGTGGGCCACCCACGCTTGAGCGACTTCGCGAGAAAGCACACGCCCGGTCGACGTCACCACTCGATCGGCCAGCGACCATCCCAATCCATTGCGATTAGCGATCGATCATTCATCTCATAGTATCGATAACTGCTCCACTTCCATTCTTCCACACTCGCAACCAATCCGCGCGTCGTCGGGTTCTTATGACAGTAGGTCAGCTTCTCGTGCAGTTCTTCTTCACTGAAGATGTTCCGATCGTAACCGCGCTTGTTCCAGATCGACTGCTTGCCCAATCGACCAAGCGCCCAGTCGTTCAGAGGTGCCGACCAAAGCGCTCCCTTCTGCCTCCACACATCGCGCAGTCGCGCCTTGCCGTGATATCCGACGTATTGCTTGAACTCTCGAAGCAGCATGCTGATCGGCACTGGTGTATCGCTCCCCTTCGCGTGCGGCAGAAGCAGGACATGAACGTGCTCCGGCATGACAACGTATCCGATCATGCAAATGCGATGCTTCGATTGGAGTCGGCGCAAAGAATCGACAACAATGTGCTTCATCCCGTCATCGTGAAAGAACCGCAATCGATGAAACGCGGAGATTGTCCAGAAGTGGATATGACCGGCCTCGTCATGGCGATGGAGCTGCGTGGGCATAACGGGACGCAGGCTACCACGGGCTCCTCGGAAAGAAACAACGAGCACCGCTAAAGAGTGTCAACAAGGCGACACTCCCCGGGTGGCCCATCCCTTCAGGGATGGGGGCGCGACG
>JAJDEC010000143.1 GCA_029259995.1 Phycisphaerae bacterium | reverse complement strand
TCGCCCGCCTGCGTTTCGTGTTTGTGCGGGCGAGACGCCCGCACTCCCCGTTTGGTTGAGTCGCCGATGCACAACGTTATTCGATCGTTGATTCGCCCGGGCATTCGCCAATGCCTGTCACAGCTACGACAACGCCGACATTCTGAATCGAGCCGTCACTGCCATTCGAAATGCATTTTGAGTGCAGGACGACACTGCAAATTCGAGATTTGGGGGTGCGGGCGTCTCGCCCGCCTGCGTTTCGTGTTTGTGCGGGCGAGACGCCCGCACTCCCCGTTTGGTTGAGTCGCCGATGCACAACGTCATGCGATCGTCGAATTCGCCGGGCCATCGCCAATACCCGTCACGATGTAATTCACATCTTCTTCATTCAGGAGCGGGTTGAAGAACCGGGATTCATGAACCGTGACAGTCATCAACGCAGTCCGGAGATTGTCCAGAAAACTGGCGTCGGGCGCCTCGGCGGACCAGAGTGCAAAAACGCCGCCAGGTGCGAGCCTCTCTCGGAGCCGACTGAGTCCGTTGGCCGTGTAGAACGCGGCGTGGTTGGCGTGGAGCAGCGACTGGGGCGAATGATCGATATCCAGGAGGATTGCGTGATATCGTTCCGGCAGAATGGCGTCGGCCATTGATTCTCGCGGCTCCGGCGGCGCAGCATTCCCCATCTGAATGTAACGGAAGAAGTCGTCCTGCACGATTCGACAGCGCGAATCCTCGCCCAGGACTGCGCCGAGCGGAACCAAATGCCGCTCGTGCCATTGAATGATCGCAGGCAGGAACTCAATGACGGTGACTGAGCGGACGTTGGAAGTATCGAGCGCCGCCTTGGCGGTATATCCCAACCCGAGTCCGCCGACGAGCACATCACATTCGCTTTCGTTCAACATGTCCATCGCAATATCCGCCAGCGCGATCTCAGCGGAATTCGTAAGACTGGACATGAGAAACTGACCGTCCATTTTGACTTCGAAGATCTCCTTGTCGCCCAGAGAACGCACGACGCGGCGGCGAAGGATCAATTCGCCCAATGGCGTCTGGCTGTAATCCAGCTCTTCAATCGAAGGTCGTTTCATCGTTGAGTCCTTGCGGCTCGTCATTGGTTCGCACGGGAAGCATTGTTACTGCTGAATCTTCATCGAAGTACCGACGTGGAGCCTATGTCATTCGCGAGCTGTTGCAAGCAGGCGCTTACGGGTCCGTTGCGCATGATCGCCCGGGAGGGTCCACAAAAGACTCATTGAAACGCCTCCGCCACTTCTGCGATAATGGCGCGATAGGCCTCCCGTTGCGCTGTGATCTGCGTCTCGATCGCCGTTTCCTGGTTCTTCGCTTCCGTCCGCTGTGTTTTTCGCGTTTCGGCGTCAGCCATCAACTTTTCAACCTGGGCCTCAAGATCGCTCACCTGCTGGACGGCCTGTATTCTGGCTTTAGTTGCTTCGGAATCCTGTGATTGCAGCGTCGCGAGAACCGTCGTCGATTGGTTGATATTATCCGCGACGGCGACGAGTTGGGTTTGAAGGGACTCGACTTCGGTGCTCATCCGATCTCTGGCGCGCGCGGCGTCGTCCAATGCAGACTTCAGGCCCGCGTTGTCGGGCAACGCCGTCAATTGCGACTGAATTCCGTCGACGGCGCCGACCAGATGGGCATGGGCGGCCTTTGCGGCCTGCAGCTGAGATTGCGTCGTCTGCTGCGTTGCATTCAACGCGGCAATCTGATCATTTGTTGACTTTCGCTGTGTCTCGGTTGCGGAGTTGGCCGTGTCAATGGCGGCAAGCGTGCTCCGCGCATTCGCCAGCGCAGCCGTGGCCTGAACGATCGACTGGTCCGCCACCGCTGCGTCGTCGTAGATTGGCTGGTGCGTCCGCTTCAATTGCGCCAGTTGGTCTCGCAATCGACCCAACTGCTCGCGAAGTTCCGCTGCGCGCAGGCGTTTCAACTCGAGTGCTTTGCTCGCAAGCGTCTGCGACGACGTTGCAAGCGCCTTGTTTGCCGCATCGAGCGCGGCCTTTGCAGCCTCTGAGGCCTTGCGATCGGCCTCGGCCTGTTGCGCTGATTCATCATGACGTTGGCTCGCCAATTGAATCTGCTGTTCCAGGGATGGCGGATTGGCGTCGAGTTGCCCAATCAGAGCCCCTGTCGCCGAATCGAAGATGCTGACGATTCCGTCGTAGTCCGATGCAACAATCCTCTGGTCCGAGCTGTCGAACGTGCAGGCGAGTGCGATGTCTGCAAACGCCGGAATTGATCTGGCCGGAGCGAAGTCCGCATTCCAGGTCTTCACGAGCCGATCGCGACTCGCCGTCACCAGTCGGCCGTCGTGCGACCAGCGAACGCACATCGTGCCCTCCGAAGACGAAACCCACGATTTCACTTCGGATCCGTTGTCGGGCTCGTAGGTACGGACTCGTCCATCTTCGCAGGCGGTCGCCAACAAATTGGAATCACCACGCCATGCGAGTGACGTCACGGCTGCGGGATGCGTCGGCAGGGCGTGCATCAGATTGTGGGATTCCGCCTCCCAGATAAAAACGGCACCGGCTCGATCGGCCGTGGCGAGCAGCAGGCCGTCCGGACTGAAACAGATGTCCGTGATCCAGTCCGTGTGTTTCTCAAGTCGATGGACGATCTTGTTGGTCGCCAGATCCTGAATCTGGACGATGCCCGATGGACCACCGAATGCACACCAGCGACAATCCACATCGATGTCGGCCGCGCGCACGGATTCGGACTCCTGATCAATGTGCAGGATCTGATCGCCGCCGGCAACGCTCCATGCCCGCACGAATCCGGATCTAGCCGCGACGCCGCCCGCTGCAAAGAGCAACCGGCCGTCGTTTGAGAATCGAACCTGGTTCGGGAATCCCGGCCACGTTGGTAATGCGCCGAGGAGTTTCTGCGTCGGAAGATGGTAGATCAAGACCTGTTGCTGGCCGGCGATGGCGATCACGGGCGCGCCCGGATGTGCTGCGATGGACGTGACGGCGTCCGGCCGTTCGGCTTCAGTGATATCAGAGAGCGGCCACGCCAACGGCAATTGATTCGAGACATCGCCCAGGGCAGCGCGTTCCATCGGCTGCGCCGTCGGTCCATCCGCGACGGCAACTGCCGCACCTTCCGGCGTTTTTCGACAGCCCTGCTGAATCCAGGTGCGGATCGCCAGAATTTCCGCGTCCGGAATCTTGCTGCCGCTGGGCGGCATGCGTGGTTCGCGCGTGTGCATGATGACGCCAAGGAGCGGGCTCTCGTCGGGCTTGCCGGGATTAACAATCTTCCCGCTGCTGCTTCCGGCGAGGAGACTGTCATAGGTCGTCATGTCGAGATTGCCCTTGAGTTTCTCGGGATTGTGGCATCCCATGCAGCGCGTCTGCAGGATTGGTCGAATATTCGTCTCAAACCCGAGCGCATCGTCTGCACGGGCTGATCGAAGCGCAAGCGCGATCATCGCAATGACGAACAGGTAGATTGTTGAGGGTCTTGTGTTCACGGTTTCATCGATTCGAGCATTTTTCCAGGCACAGCAATGTTGTTGATTCCACATGCAGAATGATTCATTGAATCCTCCACGGACCTGTCGCCGGTAGCGAACCGGCTATTAGCCGGTTCCACACGATCAACGGATCCAGACGATTAACGATTCCACGCGATGAATGATTTCCATTACGTAATTAATGATTGAAGATAAACTCCTTGCTGTTGAGGATGGCCCAGAACAAGTCGATCAACGGCGGCTTCGGATCTTCTGACGCAGACACAATGCCCGTGACAACGGACAATTCATTCGCCGTGGGCGCTCGGCCCAGGCATCGAACATAGAGTCGCTCAACGATCTGTTCGGGCGCCAGGCCATCCGCGATCCATTGATCGATGAGTCCGCCGGCCTTGATCTTGTCGTTGACCGTCGAGCCACTGATCAAGTGCAGCGCCTGTGAAAGACTGGGCTCCGGCGGGGCGGGGCAGATGCAACTCTCGCTGATACGGATGCGTCCGAAGGTCGTCAGGAAGTAGTTGCTCACACTCGCGTCGGCAATCTGCGTCGCTCGCGCCCCGAGCGGCAGCCCGGCGTACTTGTGCGGCGCCGCCGTGACCTGCGAGATGCAGTCCAGCAGCGTCTCCGCCGGCAGCGGTCGAACGATTGCATGTGCAAAGTTCGCTTCGGCGGCGTTGTCTCTCGTTGTTGCGGGAATTGTCCGTTGATACGCATTGGACAGACAGATGTCGCGCACCAGTCGACGGAGATCGTGATCGTACTGAATCAGGTGTTCCGCCAGCGCTTCGAGGAGCGGACCGTTGGCGGGCGGATTGCTGACGCGAAAGTCGTCGATCGGTTCAACGATTCCACGACCGAAGAAATGCGACCAGGCGAAATTCGCCACGTTGCGGGCAAACATGCGATTCTGCGAATCACTCAACCATTCCGCCAGAGCCTGCCGGCGATCCATTCCCTGCAGTTCGGGCTCGACGCCGCCCAGGAATTTCGGCGTCATCACGCGATTGCCGACGGGATGCCTGACTTCGCCGTTGTTGCTGTTGAAGACGACCAATTCGCGCGGATCTTCTCCCGGCTTGCGACCGATCTGGCTGAAGAGGGCGGCGAATCCGTAGTAGTCGTTCATCGTCCAACGATCAAACGGATGATTGTGGCATTGGGCGCACTGCACGCGCACGCCAAGAAATGCCTGGGCGACATTTTCCGACAACTTCAGCGGCGATTGTTCAAGCTGATAGAAGTTGGTCGCCGGATTGGTAAACGTTCCACCATTGGCGCTGATCAACTCGCCGACAAGCCGATTGATCGGCACGCCGTTGGCGATCCGTTCCTGGAGCCAGCCATGGTAGAGCAATGCGGCTTTCGGGCTGACCAGATTGGTCGAACGAATGCCAAGCCGATGCGCCCATTTCATGACCCAGATCTCGACGAACTCCTTCTCCTGCAGGAGCGCGTCAACGAGCTTCGCCCGCTTGGTTGCGTCGGTATCCGCCAGGAATGCGTCGTATTGCTCGGCCGTCGGCATGCGCCCCACGATGTCAAGACTGGCGCGTCGCAGGAATGTCGGGTCGTCGCAGATGGCCGTTGGCTTGATCCGCAGCTTGCGCAACTTCGCGCCGACGAATTCGTCGATGTAATTGGCCGGCGAAACCGGTGGTCCGGGATCATCCGCCCCTTCCGGCACGACGATAGCAGCCACGCCGACAGTGAACGCATCAAAGCGGGCCAGGATCAGCGCTTCGCCCGGCGCGCCGGCTGTCACGACGCCCTCCGGGCTGACGCTTGCCGTGGGTTCGTTGTTGGAAATGAAAACAGCCGACAACGACACGTCTCGCTGTCCGCCATCCGCGTAAGTTGCCGTTGCAGACAGCCGATGCGTGCTCCCGCCGGCTTCCATCACGAGTTCTGTCGGCGCGATGGACAGGCCGCTCACGGCAGGAGATTGACCCGCGTCGTCCAATGCGCCATTGCGTATCCACGCGCGCATCGTTCGATAGGATTGACTTTCCTTCGTGAATCTCTGGCCGCCCGTGTGGGCAACGGCATTGATGCTCTTCTTGAGAATCAGGCTTTCGTCGGGGATTGCTCGATCGATGCGCCGGCCAGGCATCTCCCGCGTCAGGGAAAAATAGTCGTGCGCGGGATCGTATCCAAACAGGGAAAGGTGAAATCCGTCCTGACCGCTGGCGGCCCCGTGACAACCGCCGCTGTTGCAGCCCGCCTTGCTCAATAGCGGCAGGACATCCATCCGGAAACGGATCGGCATGAACGTCATGGAATCACTGACGACGATGCGGGCGTCGGCGCTCTTCTCAAGGTACGTCGCGTGTAATGTCGTCTCTCCGTCCAGCACGGATTCGAGCGCGCCGTTATCGATGGACGCGATCCCGTTTTCGCTGAAGCGAAGTTCCGCCGTCGACGTGACATCCATCGTGACGCCGTCGGTCCGAATCGCCTGGACGACGATTCGCTGGCGCGCGCCGGCTGCCTTGAGCACTACTGTCGGCGGGATGATTGACACGCGATCCACCGGCGGGGCGTCCGATCGGGCCGTCGACGTTGCGAGAAGCAGAAATGTCAACGGGATCATGCGTCGCCAGCCATGCGTACTCCGGACGGATTGGTCCCGGCGACTCCGTTCGCATGCGGACGGCGAGGGATCCCTGTGCGTTGCGCTTGAATGCGGACACGATTCGATCGGATGGCTGTGGCCTTGCATCACGAATTCGCTTTTCCCTTCTCTTCTCCGTTGACGGGTTCTTCGGCAGCCTTGCGTTCCTCTGCGGCCTTGCGCAACTGCTGGAGTCGGCTGAGCGGCTTCGGCGGGGCGGGTTTCGCGGCGGGCTTCGGCGCGACGGGTTGCGCCGCTTGCGCCGGCGGCGCCTGGGCGACTTCAACAGGCTTCGGGTCGATGCGGATTACGCCGCCGCCCGCGAGCCGATGCGTCGAGGTGACGCCGGCGACTTGAACCGTGAATTCGCAGAACAGGCCGCCGCGCCGCCCGACGGGGGCCTTGTCCGTTGCGAGGAGTGTGAAGATCCCGTCGGCCTGTCCCGGCGTCACCTGGATCGGCTCCGCAGTGACGCCGTGCGGCAGCCCCTTCAATTCCAGTTTCCCTTCGCCTTCAAACGTTCGAATGTGCTTGAGATTGCAAACCATGGCGACCGTCTGGTCACATGGAAGCGCACACATCTTCAGTTGTCCCGTGACGAATCGATCGCCGATTTGCAGGGGGATCAGGCCAGACGACACCCAGCGATCGGCGCCGTTGACGTCGGCTCGCGCGAGGACGACGAGTTGATGCGTTCGAAGCGGGGCGTCGCCCGCCGCATTGATCGGATAGTCCGCGACAACGTGATCCTTCGGAATCTTGACACTGCCGGCGGACGAAACGCCGACAGGATTCCACAACATGCGTGTTTCTACTTCGCCGTCGAATCCCTCGGCGCGCACAAGGTGCACACGAAGCGCCGCGGCGCCGCTTCGCAAAAGCGGAATCGGCATGGGGGCCACATCGATTCGAAAGGGCGCCGGTTCTGTCAGGGCGACGGCGATCTTGTCGACGTGTGTTTCGTAGTAGACCTTCTCATTCGGCGGTCCGATCACGAGGGGGATCGCCTGCTCAAATCCGCCGATCACATCGCCGCCTTCGCGAGCGATTCTCGCCGTCAGCGAACACAAGGCACCTGTCGGGGAACCTTCGGACGCTGATTCGAACACGATTGGAATCAGCGATTCATCGGGTTCCAATCTCGCCGGCGATGACGTGACGCCATCGGGCAAGTCGCTGAGTGTCAGTTCAACGGGGCCCGCGATGTCTTTTCGCGTAATCCGGTAGAGAGCGGCGAAGCGATTGCCGCGCGGTACGTCGATCGCCTGAAGGAACTGCGGACGACGCCTGTCCATGACTTCCGGCGACACACGAAGGGACGGTTCACTCGCCGCCACTTCAATCCGATAGACGAATCGCGGACCGCCGCGTCGAAGATGATCGTGGATGCGAATGGTGAAAACGCCGTCGCTCGGCGCTGTCAGCGACAATTCGCTGTCGGGGCCATTGGCGTCGTCATTCGATGCGATGGCTGCGGCATCCGGTCCCTGGATCGCGATGACAGCGTCGATCGGCGAACGGATCTCACGTCCCACAACGCGAATCACAAATTGCTGTCCTTTGTTTGCGATAAAAGTCCACGCATCGGTTTCATCGGGCTCAGACAGAACGCCCTGGAACGCGACGGGCGGTGGCACGGGTTCGCGCGTCGATGGCATTCCGCTTGTTTCAACTTCGTTGACGACCTTCTCGTTTCCCACGCGCAACCAGACGGGCGATGGGGCGATGCCCGTCTGATCCTCGACGAACAGCGGCCATCGATTGACCGGCGCCGGCGGCAGTTGAACTTGCTGTCGGCTGTTGCCCGCAGCATCCCCGCGAAGTTCGACTGCCAGCTGCTCGCCCGGATTGCCTCCTGGCGGAAAGGCGATCCTCGGCCGGGGGAAGCGCCCCACATGCAGTCGGTAATGTGATTGGTCGCTCCCCTCGAATGACGCGTGGCGAATGGAAACGAAGTATCGCCCGTCGCGCGGTGCGATGGTCGTCGCAATACTGTCCTGCATCAGGAGCACGGAATCGTCTGACACCGAGAGTTCGTATCGATTGGAATCGAGAATCGCCACGTACGGATCGAACATCGTGCGGCCCAGTCGCATCGCTTCGACTTCGGCCGTGATTCGCTCGCCCGCCTGGGCTTCGATGACAAAGTAATCGATGTCTTCCCGCGTGATTCGACCGTCGATCGTCACGTCGAGGGCGATTGCCTGGGCGTTGTCCAGCGTGCTGTTGGGTTCGGACTCCTGCACGACAGGCAGGGCGCCGATCTGAATCGTGCGAATCTCCGTCAGACCGGATCGCGTCCGGACTCTCAGCGAGAGCTCCCCAACGGGACAGGTTGCTTCGACCTGGCACGTCGCCGTGACTTTCTTGTCTTCGGCGGCGATCGATTCAACCTGGATTCCCGGGCGATAGAAGAGTATTGCTTCGGCGTCGGCAAGGCGAACGCCGACGAGAGACAATTCGAATTGCGTGCCGCGCTGCACGCCCGTCGGATAGACGGCGTGTAACTCCGGCGCTGCCGCACGGACTGTTGCCGGCGCGATCGCAGCCCCGCAGAGCAAGACCAGGAACATTGTCGGTCGATGAATCACGCGGATCTCGCCAACAGCGCATCAACGACTCGGCCGCCCTTGACGATTTCGATCGGACGATTTCCGGGCGCGATCAACTCTCGATCGGCGACGATGCCGATCTGGTTATAGATTGTCGTGGCAAAGTCTTCGACGCTCAGTGGATCGCTGTCGACCGCTGTTGCCGTTGAATCCGAAGCCCCGTAAACCAGTCCGCGATGAAATCCGCCGCCGGCCGCGACAACACTGAATACGCGCGGCCAGTGATCCCGACCGCCGTCGCGATTGATCTTCGGCGATCGGCCGAACTCAGTCGTGACCATCACGAGCGTGCGATCGAGCATGCCGCGGGAATCGAGGTCCTGAATCAGAGCCGCAAATCCCTGGTCGAATTCGCGCAATTGACCACGGACGCCGCCGGCGATGTTCGCATGATGATCCCAACTGCCGAACGTCATCGAGACGAATCGAACGCCGGCTTCGACAAGTCGTCGACTGAGAATCATGCGCATGCCCGCCGCATGGCGACCGTACTGGTCGAGCAGTTGCGCTGATTCCTTGCGAATATCGAATGCGGCGCG
>JAJDEC010000142.1 GCA_029259995.1 Phycisphaerae bacterium | reverse complement strand
CTGTTTCGTGGTCGAACATGAATCCCGCAAGCTCGGCATCTTCACCGATCTCGGTAATCCCTTCCCGGCCCTCCGCGATGCGCTGAACGAGGTCGACGCAGCATACCTGGAAAGCAACTACGATCCGGAAATGCTGGAATTCGGCCCCTATCCGCCGCACCTGAAGCATCGAATTCGCGGCGGCGCAGGACACATCTCCAATCAGGAAGCCGCAACGCTCTCGTCTGCCGTTCGAGGCGCGAAATTGAAATGGCTGGGACTGGCCCATCTCAGCGAACAGAACAACGCCCCCGAGCTCGCGCTCGACGCACAGGCGGACGCCGTCGGCAAGTCACTTCCCGTATTCGTCGCGTCACGCAACGCAGTCAGCGAAGTTTGGGAAGTTTGAACGACTCGCGAAACGCGGAGCCGTCAGATGACGTATCAAGTGCAACATGCCGCGTCGACTCAGAAGATCACGTCGAGATAAGCGCCGAGTTCTGATCGCTGATCGGCGTCCTGCGCCGAGTCCGATGTCGCCGCCGGCTCGATGGTCGGATAGTGAAACGGCCAGAGCCGCGCCGGATGCGATTGCTCCGCCTCGTCGGCATCACCCAACCGGATGTCGGCGCTCCGAGCCGCGCTACGAAGCGAACGAAGTTCGACGTAATCGGCAAAGGACTCGAGCCGACGCCAGCGAATCCGATGATCGCCAAACGTCACACTGTCCAGCATCGCGGAATGACCGCAGCGGCCCAGCGCGATGGCGCATGCACGCCGTCTCCACGTCGCAATCGCGTTTGCCAGTGTCGTATGCGGCAAACCAACGTAGGCAGAAATCAAACCGGAATGTCCAGCGCCAATGGGTCGAATCATGCTCATTAGAAGTTCTGCACCGCCGCAACAGCGTCGCGCATCCTCGAACATCAATCCTATTGAACGGGAGGACGGACTCGAAGGAATGCGGCGCGACGCCGATAAAGCGCAATGCCGACGAATGAAGAGTAAGATATTTGAGGACCCGACCCGCGCGACCGCGTTGGACAATCCGGCCGAGCGCATCTGACGGGGACATGGCTCCGAAGTTCGCGCTAGGCGCCCGCCCGTTTGCGCTTCGTGGCGATCCACTTCCGGAGTTTTGGCAGATGCCATGTATTGATGACATCATCCGGCGTTGCGCCGCCCCTGCGGGCCGTCACGATGCCAAACTTCATCTGATCGAACTGCGCGACGGCGTGCGAATCCGTATTGATCGAGATCTTCACGCCCGCATCGATCGCCATGCGAATGTGCCGATCGTGTAAATCGAGCCGTTGCCACGACGCGTTGCACTCCAGCGCCGTGCCCGTTTCCGCGGCCTTCTTGACAACGGCTTCCATGTCGAGATCGATCGATTCCCGACGATGGATCAGCCGCGTTGTCGGATGACCAATCACGTTGACGTACGGACTCTCGATCGCCCGCAGCAAACGCGCCGTCACTTTCTCGCGATCCTGACGCATGGCCGAGTGAATACTCGCAACGACGAAATCGCACGCCGCCAGGAGTTGATCGGGATAGTCCAGTTCCCCGTCAGAAAGGATGTCGCATTCGCAGCCGACGAGGATGCTGACCGTGTCGATCTTCTCGTTTAGTGTTCGAACTTTCTCGATCTGCCGCCACATGCGATCGATCGAAAGACCGTTCGCAATCGCGCTGGATTTCGTGTGATCCGTGATCGCCATGAATTCATAGTGGCGATCACAGGCTGCGCGGACCATCGTCTCGGCATCGTCCTTGCCGTCACTGGCCGTTGTATGCGTGTGCAAGTCGCCGCGAATATCGGCCAGTTCAATCAGGCGCGGCGCCTTCTTGAGATCCAATTCACCGCGATCCTCGCGCAGCTCGGGCGGCAAATGCGGCAATTCGAGTTTCTTGTAGATGCCCGCCTCGTCCTGACCAGCGATTTGATTATCGCCGTCGTAAAGACCCCATTCGTTCAGCTTCCAGCCGCGCTTGCTCGCTCGCTCGCGCAGGCGAACATTGTGCTCCTTGCTTCCCGTGAAATATTGCATGGCCGCGCCAAACGAGGCCTTTGGGACAACGCGGCAATCCACCTGGATATCTTCGCCGTCCCGTCGCTCGACGATGACAGAACCCTTCGTGTCGCCCGACGCGAGGACGCGTTTGATCTTGTCGAGCGAGGTAAAGGCCTTGACGACACGGGGACCGTCGTCGGATTCGCAGAGCAGATCAAGATCGCCGATCGTTTCGCATCCGCGACGCAGGCTGCCGGCCAGTTCGACGCGCGTAACGCCATTCACATCGCGCATCAGGACGGCGAGCTCGTCGGCCAACGGCCAGGCAAGCCCCAACGGTGTTCGCCCCGACGTCGATTCCGCAAACGTGATCCCGTCAGCGATCTGCTTGACGCTCTTCTCGCCCATCCCCTTGAGCTTCGCGAGTTCCCCCGACGCGATGACGCGTTTCAAGTCGTCGATCCCTTCGACTTTGAGTTCATTCCAGGCAAGGGCGACCTTCTTGGGGCCCATCCCGGGAATCGACAACAGCCTGGGCAATCCGGCCGGCACCTTCGCGAGCAACTCCTGATGCGTGTCGATTTTGCCGTCTTTCAAATACGCCTGAATCTTCTCGACAGTCGCCTTCCCAACACCCGGCAACTTGTCGAGTTCACCGCTTTCGGCAAGCTGCGCGACATCCTTCGTCAGGTCCTTGATCGTCCGGGCCGTCCGCTGATACGAATTGATACGAAACTTCGACTCGCCCAGGATTTCCATCAGGGCGGCGATTTCGTTGAAGACGGCGGAGAGTTCCTTGTTAGCCATGATCGGGAATATAGCACGGCGAACCACGGACGTTTAGCCGTTCGGGTAACTGTTTTGTCATCAAACGTCAGCAATGCCCAGCGACGCGTCAAACACGGAATCCAGCGTTCCCGTCCAGCCGCACTCCGGGCAGCGGGCCTCGCTCAGGCCTCTCAGCGAATAGGCACATTTCGGACACGTCGGACTGATCCGATCCGAGTCCTGAGCGGCGTCTGTCAGGCGTAGTTCGTCGCCCGATCGATCCCGCCAGAGCCATGCCGTACCAATGATCCAAACGCCCCACATCCAGACCGGAGACGTGTAGACAATCACCTCCGCCATGTCGTTGCCCTTGGGGAAATAAGGTGCCAAGGCCGTCGGAAGCAGGCCGACGGCAAGAAGACTCGTCCCTAAGATACGCATTGGTGTCCATCGAACAGCATTCCGCCAGACGACAACCCAGAGACCGATCGCCAGGAGTTCGCAGATTGCAAGACTTGTCGCCGTACTCAATTCATCCGTGAAACCAAACTCCTTATCAAGACCCACAAAGCAGATGAAGAACACAGCAGGCAGGATCGGTATCAGACTCAATCCAATCAACAATCGAATCGCGGATTTGGTCATTCGTTGTCGCCCTCCAATCCTCTCGCGCTGTTCGCGCCGAACGAGTACAAGCACACCCCACCACATGAACGGACACGCCAGCCGCCACACTCCGTAAATGCCGAGACTCTGACTCATCAGCAACTCCGTTTCGATGCAGGAAACTGACCAGAGCGGCTGAAAGATCACCAGATGTGACGCAATAAGAAGCGCCGAAAAAGCTGTCAGCATCAGACGCCAACGCGTCCAGTTCACGTGTGCTCGCCAGACGGCAATCGTCACGCAAAACAGGATCGTCGAGACGAGCGCGCAGGTCGACTGCAATCGGAGAGGCTCAACGGAACCGAGTGCCACAAAACCTGCGCCAAAAACGCCGATTGTCAGCGGCGCCAATCCGAGCATCGTTGCAATTCGACAAGCGCGATCGTTCAAATCAACACCAGATCGCCGTCTTTCGGCGCAACACGCCATAACCGTTCGATTTCATGCCCCCGGCAGATCACGTTTCGTAAACCAGAACAGCCCGATCAGCCAGAATACCGATCCCGTACCAACGAGGATTCCGATGTTGCCCCATTGCCAACCGTCACGGGCAATCGGCAACGGTGAGTAGAAATGCATGAATCCCGTGAAACCGATCGATTGAGCCGCCGGCCAGAAGGCCTCGACAACATTGAGCACGAATGAATAGAAAATAACAAGAAAACAGATGCCCGCCGCGATGCCCCGGCGATTGAATGCGCCACTGACGGCCATCGCGAGCCCGACGACATAAAGACAAGTCGCATAGAGATGTACTGCAACGATCGCGAGTGTTCCCCGATTCACCTCCGTATCGCCAATGGCTGCGAGGCCGGCGCACGCGCCGAGCCAGATTGCAAGACAGAGAAGTGCAACAGCCGCAGCAACAACGAATGAGTAGGATCCATAGATGCGGGCGCGAGAAATCGGCAATGTCGCCACGAGATCGAAGGAACCACGATCAACCTCGCCGGAAATAAGCCCCGTCGTACTGGTCAATGTAAAGGCGAGAATCATGGCCCATGCAGCAGGATGCGCGAACGCAAAACTGATCATGCCCGTTCGCGTGAAGTTGTCAATAATGTCGGCCCCGATCATGGAACTGATCAGCTGGCGAACCCAAGGCATCATCTCGATCAGATCGATCCGCTTTTCCATATTGAAAGAATTGATGGCGAAGATGAACACGATCACGAATAGAAAGAGCAGGGTCGCGGCCGCGAGCGCCATCCAGCCGTAGTCGCGCATCGCCTTGCGTATCAGGACTCTGCTCATCGCGACCTCCCGCAAGCGACGTCGCCTTCGGACGGCTTGCCAGCATCGTCGCGATAGAGTCGATGGAAGAGTTCCTCCATCGTGGGCGGACCGATCTCCAAGTCCGTCACATGCATCGAACGCAACCAATCGAGCATCTCCGACGACGAACCGACCCAGGTTCCCGTAACACGACCGTCGATGCTGTCGCCTGACTGAAACTCACCATTCGGAATCGCGGCGATCGTGTCGCCGGGGGTGAGCCGGAACAGAACGCGCCGCGGCGCGCGATCGCGGAGCTCGGCCATCCCCCCCGTCGCAACCAGTTGGCCATGTCGGATCACGGCGACATGATCGGCAGCCACGCCCAATGGGGCAAGTCCACGCCGTGGGAAGAGTCCATTCGCGTTCCTTTTATCATCGGGAGAGTGGGCGGAAGCTATAACATGAGGACGGGAAAGACCGACGCGGTAATCAACCACGTCGATATCGCGCCCACTTCGCTCGGATTGTGCGGCATTCCGATCCCGGAATACATGGTGGGACACGATTACTCCGCGCACTGCATCAAATCAGGCGATCCGGAATTCAAAGGGCTTCCCAAGACCGGCGAAGAACCGGATTCGGCCTTTTTGCAGCAGATCCCGCGCAAACATCACGCCCATTCCGTGAATCGCGCGTGGCGCGGCGTAATCATGCGGGACGGGTGGAAGTACGTTTGCACGCCTGGGAACGACTGGCTGTTGTTCAATACGGCCGACGATCCCTACGAGCAGGCCAATTACGTTTACGACGGCGTGTATCAGAAACAGAAGGAGCGCTTGCACGAACGCCTTGCGCGCTGGATCGACGAGACCGGCGACGAGTTCGACATGCCGGACATCGGCCTCGACAAGTGACAGGACCGACCTGAAAGGCCGCGCTAGCAGCCCGTTGAAAAAGGGGAATGGCCGCGTTGCACGGAGATTTCGAGTTGGGCC
>JAJDEC010000141.1 GCA_029259995.1 Phycisphaerae bacterium | reverse complement strand
TTCATACATGACGCTGATGTAGCGCCAGAGACCTTTGCTCGGCGTCATGCGCGTCACATGTGTAAAGACATGATGCGGTCGTTCTCCGAGGAGGTTCTCCGCGTAGGTTTGCAATAGCTTCTTGCTTTGCGCCGCGTCCTTCGGATCGACTTTGTATGCCGGCACACCGTTGTAGCAAAGCTGAATGTTGCTCTGCTCCATGCCCGGGCCGACGCGACGGAGCTCTTCGACGACGTAGTCGCTGACGGCGAGCGTCACGTCAAGATGTCGCGTTGCGCCGATCAGTGCGTGTCGATAATACGCCGACTGTTCGCCATAGAGATCGCCGAACGACAGATGGTCCCGCGTGGCGAGTCTCAGGACGTTATAGAACGACGTGTCGTGCCCCGGATGATCTTCGACGATTTTGCGCGCCGTCGAGACTTCGTGGGCGTGATACGCCGTAATGAACGCATTGTCGTGGCACAGCTTCGCCGCGAGGGACGTCGGTACGCCCATGAATTCATGGCCGACAACGACACACTTCGACGTGCCTGTCGCGAGACCCAATGCGCGGGCGACGGCAAGCCCCGGCTCGGCAAGCCGAACATACTGTTCATAATCCCAACTGTCTTCATAGCGCGTCGATTCAACGCCGAACGATTCAAACATCCGCCGCTTCAGATCGTTCACGATATCGCCGGGGACGCGGCCGACATCGATCAACGCCACTTCGGGCCATGCCTCCAGCCCGCTGATCGGATCGCGCAGATGGCGGCGGCCGTAGACGATCTCGACGTGGAATCGATGCTGGATCTCGCCGAAGGCCTCTCGATGGGGATCGTCCCAGCGACCGTCGATGGACGAATAGAGCACTTCGCCGCCCGGTCCGAGCCGAGAATCGGCGTCGCCTTCCGCAGTGAATAGCGGGCAAAGGAGCAGCGTTCGGCCGACGGACTCAGAATAGCCCCGGGACGTTATCAGCCCTTCGAGAACCGTACCGATGCCGCCGACTTTGACGACCGCTTCGTGTGTGACGTGGACGATATTCAACATTTCCGTCGCTCCATGGGCGTCTGGCCCCGTTGCATCCTATCGGCGGCGCCTCGCAATCGCACGCCGGATTAACATTTCGCAATGCGCCGCCCTGCTGGACGTGCCGTGAAGGGGGAACTCTGATTGCATCGACACGCGGAACACGAATCTGAGGGCGCAGCTTCCCCCGTCATGTGTATCTCATCGACGATCCGGGGCTAGAATCCCCATGCTGAAACGGAAAACGCACGAACGGACAACTGGAATCATCATGGCACGCCGAAATTCGAACTCGATCAAGACTGTGAACCTCAAACAGGGCATGCCGCGTGTCGACGAGGCCCGGCAACGGCTGATCAAGACGATCGACGACGCCCGTCGCAGTGGCGTCCAGGCCCTGAAACTGATCCACGGCTACGGCGCATCAGGCGTCGGAGGCGGAATTCGCACCGCCATTCGCAGTTCACTGCGTCGGCGACAGGGCGAAGGAAAGATTCAGGCGTTCGCCGCCGGCGAACAATGGCACGTCTGCGAGGCCGACGCGCAGACGATTCTCGCCGGTTGCCCCGCCCTCGAACGCGACAGCGATCTGAACATGCACAATGAGGGGATCACGATCGTCCTCCTCTGACGCCATCGCTTCGCGCCGTCGCCGCAGCTTCCGGCGCATCCTGCCCCCCCGTCCCAGTGCCGGCAACGATCTCTCCGCCATTCAGGGACACTCGCTGGAGTCTCCGACCAATCATGACGGCCCCTGTCCGTCGAACACGACAAGGCCTGCGTTCGCTGCCAGTTCGCCGAGGCGGAATGTTGCATATTTTGCCATAATATGTATGATGCGACGCGGCATGAACAAGGAAAAACGACAGACCGCCATTCGAAGCCTCGTCCGCCGCGCCAGCATCCGGACCCAGTCGGACCTGATTGCGCAGCTCAAGGCGCGAGGCCTGGACGTGGATCAGTCAACGCTCAGCCGGGACTTGTCCGAACTGGGTATTCGCAAGTCGGGCGGCCGCTACGTCCTCCCTGGATCGACGCCGGACGAGCAGCAGCACGAGATCGACTATTCGCCCGTCGTGCATTCATACTCGGCGTGCGGTCCCAATCTGATCGTCGTCAAGACGGACATCGGTCAGGCCCAACCCGTATCAATCTCAATCGAGGGAAAAGAAGAGTCGTCCATCGTCGCGACACTCGCCGGAGACGACACGATCTTCGTCGCAACAAAGACCAAGCGCACGCAAGCCGTCGCGCTGCGAAGACTCGCAGACTGGTTTGGAGACAAGAACGGAAACTGAGTTGACATGCAGACTGATTCATTGAATGTGCTACGGGCCTTCGGCCTGTGACGATTCGGCGAGTCGCCGGTTTGTTCGCGAGTGCACGATTCAGAACCGACCTTCCTCGTAGGCCTTGATTTGGTCTGGGGTTCTCTCCCGCACCCATGCGGTTCGGATGTCCGTACGGACCCACCCATTCGCTGAAACGAGCGCTTGGCTTGCGGAGTTCATCACGCTGACAAATCCAGTCGCCTCGCCCACCGTGGCCCATGCCGCTTCGGACAAGCATTGTATGAGTGCGGATCCCAATCCGCGTCGACGATCTCGATCATCGACACGTACGAAACCGATGACGTTGTCATCCAGTACGAAGCCGACCGCCCGAAGACGATTCGAGATACGTATTCCCCTGCCTCGGCGCCGCCTGATCAGCCACTGCATGTAGCTCTGGCCACCGTATTCACCCGCAAAGGGCTGCATAGCGACGCATTGACTCAGATCGTCTTCCGTCAGGATATCGACGGCGTCCGAATCCTCGTAGCGCGCCTCAGGATGATGTCGCCATAATTCGTGTTCATGAAAGTGAACGCTCGGCCATCGTTTCGAGCAAACGTGCCATAGACATTCAGGCAGAGCAACGAATCGGGGAACCGGCGCCTGCGGGAGCGCACGTATCAACGCCTCAAGTGATGCAAAGTCGCTGTAGAACGGTCGCCGCCACGGGCCTGCCCGCAGGAAGACGGCGCATTGGGGGCCGTGGCCGACCGTCTCGATGACGATGGAGTCTGAACACGAGAAAAGGGCATCGCCACGAACGGCGCCGGCGGAGCCGGGCATGGCGTATTCGACATCCGCGATCCACTCGCAGGAAATGCACTCAAGCGCCATGACTTGTCACCCTCGTGCTTGCCAGAGCTTGGCGGCAAGCTTCCTGACTCCGTCCTTCAAAATCAACTCGGCGCCAGCATCGATGAAGACACGCTCCTCCATTCGATTCAGGACAAAGCCCCACAATTGGCGTGTGCGCCACAATTCGAATCTCGCAAGCGCGTCCTCGGCGACATGTTGGCGGGCTCCGATTCTCCTTTGCAGCATCTCGTCAAGTGTGTCCGACTTGAGAAATGCCAGATCCCTCTCGCTGGCGACGAGCATCAGGTCTTCCTTTCGACCCTGATCCAATCGCAACGCGAGTTCCCAAGCGCACCACTGAGACGTCAGACTTTCATGGGAGACAAGGAACAGCGTGAGATCCGATTCCTCGGTCCACAGCGTGGAGTTGGACTCCAGCTCAGAACCCGGCTCCGCTTTGTCAGTATAGCGCAGCACGTCTATCCCATGGTCCTTGAGCTCTCGCTCGATGTGATTCGCACGATCGAAATCGCTACTGTCATATGCGATAAATACGATGGGTTTTCGCACGCCATGAACAACTTCCGGCGCACCGACTCTGGCAAGCGAATTCGGGCAGATTACAACGCGATTCTTTCCAACCATCGCATCCCAATCGTAACGATGCGGATTGTCTGAACCGAGGCAGCCGCTGCAATTGCATACGAACTTTCTCTGCGAATCTATCCTGCTTCGTCGTACATCCCGTTCCTGGTTGTAATACGCGACTCGACTGTCGAGCTGACTGAGAATCGAATCCAATCGACCGAATGCCTGACGGCCGATCGACCGAATCACAATCATGTCGCGATCGAGATCGAGGGACGCCGATATGACAACATCCGTGAGTTCCAGAACGAACTCCTCACGATAGTGATGAATCTGGTCAGCATGCATCGAGTAGCAATCACATGCAATCCGATGAAAGACACCGATCGGAATGACCGGGCTGAAACGGCATTCAATGACAACTTCCTTATGGTCCTTCGAAAGCGCTTTCCAGCGTTCAAGACCAGTCGCGATTCGCTCGCGACCTTCATCAATGATCGATGCCAGCGCGACCGGAACCACGTAACCCGTGAAATGCCCCGACACGCGGATGCAGAATTCGAGTTCTTCCAGCATCGGCCTGAATCGATGACTATTGCTCCATGACTCGCTCAGATCGGCCCATTCCGAACCACTGAGTCTCCCACCGGACATCGTGGCCGCGTCAAACAATGTCTTCAGTTCTCTCACGAATTCGTTCGCGTCCAACGCGATCATGCGACTGTGGATATCGCGTGCATTCAGATCGAGAATGAATCCGTCCTCATCGAGCCTCCGAACCATCTCTTCGAGGGCGTTATCGGAGAGCGCCACATCCAGTTCATTCGCGACGATTTCGCTGACCAGAGTTCGCGATACGATCTTTTGCCTCGATTCCATCAGTGTGTTTGACAATCTGACAACATCCCGCCCCGACTCCGATTCGGCGTGTTGCAGGCGTCCGACCGCTGTCAGCAAGGCAGCCTCCAACTCTGCAATTTTCTTCTTCAGTCCGTTACTTTCGAACAAGGACATCTCGATGACCTGCGTATCAAGCGGGAACATGGACCTCAGCGCATCAATCGCCGCGCGATCTTCGTGAGTCGCCATTCGATCGTGAAAATGGTTGACAACCACGATCCACTGAATGTCGCTCGATTCCCTGTCAACGCCGACGACATGATTCACCAGCTCGAACCAGTAACGATCCGGAAACCAATCTGGTCGGGACTTTTGCATCGGCAACGAAGTCACGAGAACATAGACAGCGTTCTTTGAGTAGAAGAACTGCTGCACATCACGATGTCGCTCCTCGCCTCCCAGATCCCAGATGTTGACAATGCTGTTCTTCTTGTGAAAAGTGCTTCTCGCAACACTCGGTGTTCGACCGGGGTCGATGCCTGTGGCGAGAACACCACCCGTCAGATTCTGAATCAGCGTCGACTTGCCGACTTGCGTATTTCCGAGAAACAGGATCTTTGCAGCACGAACATCCTCGACGCTGAATTCGCCCGACGTGTGCCGGATGTACTCGCGAATACGCTCCGCATTGCTGGCATGTAGCTGGATATCATGCGGTATTTCGTCGACCGACACGCCCGCTATTCGCTCCAGCATCGGGTTTTCCATCTTGATCTGAACAAGCCTGGCTAGCTCGATCACCTCGATGGGTATTTCCTTAACACCCGTGATACGAATGTTCAGCACGCGAAGTTCCGGAAGTTGCGCCAGACTGGAAATGTCCTCGATCGGATTTTCCTGCAGAGACAGCTGGCGAAGTCGATGAAAACCACTCAGATCGTCGGGAAGCCTCTGGATCTGGTTCTCATCAAGGACAATCATCTCGAGCCGCTCGAGTGCAGCGAGGTCGCGCCAGGCCAATTCTCGAAACCGATTTTTGTTGAGCCATAGCTGCCTGAGTTTCGAAAGCCTGAAAACGAACGCCGGCAGGATCGTCAACGCGTTCGATCGCAGTTTCAGAACTTCCGTCAATTGGCTAAGATCATGAATCTGCTGCGAAGAGATTTCGTCGAATCCGCTTCCGCTGCTAAAATGGCCTTTATCCGTAAGTACATTTGAAAGATCAAGCGTCGACCGCCTGTGCCGGATCGAGAAATCGACAATGTCAGAAATCGTATCCAATGGTTCTTTCCTCTGGCCTGAGATGGAGGCATATAGATGCCCAGCAGTCACCAATACCTACTAAATGACCAGGGCCTTGGATGTCAAGTTGAAATCAACGGCGACAGTCGTCGGATCATTCCGTGCGGCTACCATCGCGATCGCGCCGAGAATGTGATCATGAAGCTGGACTCGGCATCCAGGGCCAATACGGGAAATCAGCTTGAACGAATCATTGATCCGAAGCCTTGCTTCGTTGAGCTCGCACGACGACTGGACAAGCAGGGCGCCCCCCCCGCCGGTGGATGGTATCTCGTGGCGGAACAGCGAGAATGGTTGGTCGCGCAGCTGAAGAATGCGATTTCGGAGACGAATTCGCGCGAGATCCGGATACTTGAGGCGGGCATTGCGAGTCACAATCATCATTATTCGTTTCTTGACCTTGTCGCGCAGGCGCTCGAAGGGGCGACGCGAAAGCCGAAAATCCATGTGACAATCGTCGACAGATGCGAGTATCCGATCGCGATTTCCAAGACAATCCATGACGAACTGATCACGGAACCCAACGTGAGATCGTCTCTTCCCAGAATGGAAGATTCTTCAACCGAGCTGTTTCTCAGCTTCGTCATTTCGCGGAGGAACGCAGGACAGTACACATCCATCGAACAGTCGTTTGTCGTGGGAGACCTTCGGGATCCCAAGTCGATTGGGCTGGAAGCAAACTCCTTTGACATCATCACGGAGCACTTCATCTCGTCCGTGATTGCGAATCTCGATCTGCTGGAGAGTTTTCGCCGCGCGTACGCAGATCTCCTTCGTCCTGGCGGCCTGCTGCTGACCGCGTACGGCGCAACGCTGCCATTGAAGGAAGTGGAATTCCAGGAAGTGCAGGACATGCACAAGCGCCTCAGATTTGTTCCCGGAAAGTTCGAATACGTCTGGGATCCCTATGGTTTACAGGAGGATCATCTCGATCCTCTGCTCGAGGAAGATCCGGTCAGCGTTACTGTGATCAGCGACAACAGCGTTCAGCCGTTCCGCCTGGCCGAGTAGTCGTCCTGGCACGCGACGAGCGTCGAGTTCGGCTGCCAACGAATCTCCGATCACGGGCCGCGAACGAACAAATCGCGTGTTCGCTTTGCGCAGGTTTCTGAATGGCCGTCTCCGGCGGGTAATCAAGAATTGAGGCACGAACATCGGCCGACAGGGCCACCGATCAAGGAATGGCACAATGAGAAAAGACACCGATTACGGTCCAGACGGACATCGCTACAACGATGACCTGCTTCTCGCGGAGGCCGCGAGAAAGCGAGCGCGGGAAGAGTTTCGCGACGTATTCCACGTGATCAATCACCCGTCAATGCAGGATCGATTCCGCGATGTGAATACCCTGGCCAATCAGTCAAAGCAGGCATCGCAGATCGCGGGCATCTACGCCGTGCTGCTCGCATTCGTGGCGCTGTCGTGCGCTGCAACCGAGTCCGCATGGGCGCACTTCCCGCATCCATGGCCGCGAATCATTGCAGGCGGTTCGGCGGCCATGGGGTTAATTTCAATCCTGATCGCATGGAAGGGATTCCTGTACGGCAATAGCAAGACGACGTGGCTTCAAAACCGACTCTATACCGAGCGACTTCGCCAATACCACTTTCAGTCGTTTGTCCAGCGCATCGACGCGATTGCCAAGTCGATATCGTCGGAAACCGCCGTGGCCGACTTTGAAGAAGAGCGAGACAGGCGATTCAGAGAATTTGAAGAGAACCTCAGGAACAACAAGGATCAGTACCTCATGACAGTACTGGATTCGAAGGAAACACCAGGCATCTGGCTTCATGGCGCCAATGTGACGACGCCGGAACAGCCGGATACGAACGCCGATCTGTCGCGAGTCTTTGAAGCATACGACACGTTTCGCTTCGCAGAACAGGAAGGCTACGCAGCGTATATGCTTCGCGACGACAACGAAGTGAAAAAAGAGGCGTCAGCGAAGCCCAAGTCAGGGAGTGGATTTATCAAATGGGTCATTGATCAGCCCCTGCTTCGGAAACGACGATGGATCGACGTCATGTGGAGATGGGCGATGATCATGCTCGTGCTAATGCACATCGCCATCGTCGCCGGTCAGTTTCTGCCCTTGCATTATCCCCACATACTCGAAAAGTCGCTCCACGTCCTTATCATCGTGTTTGCGCTCCTGGCCCTGGCCGCAAAGACTCTGGGCGAGGGATTCGCGTTGACGCGGGAGATCGAGCGATACGAGGAGTACTACGCCGTGGTCCATCACCTGAGAAAGGAGTTCAAGACTGCAGACAGCACCGCTGAAAAGCTTCGTATCATGGCGGAACTGGAAAGGGCGTCTTATGAGGAAATGCGAGTGTTCCTGCGCAGCAACAACGAGGCCACGTTTGTGATGTAGGCTCCCGTACGGGTTGTGTTGTCGCCTATTGATTGACGACAACGCCATTGAATGGCCGCACGATCGCTGACCAGTTGCAGAAACGAGCATTTTGAGATGCCAGTTCAACCGCATCACGCAGGTCCCTCAATGATGTTCGCCGCGTTTTTATCAAGATCGGCAGCGACACGTACAAGATCCACGCCTGCGGCCCAATGCGCCTGGAAGACCTGACGACGCGGCGCTACGTGGTGAAAGACGATTGGCACACGCGCTGACACTCGAATGACCCTGAAAAAGTGATGCAATGCCGACTCTCAAGGTCGGTACGTATTTCGACGGCGACTTGACAACGATCGACAATGCTCCGAGCCACGACCGTCAGGAAGTGGGCGCGCGACGAAACGCAGACTCGAAATCCAGACAACAGCGTGATGCCTCAAGGCCCTTGGCATTTCGAACATCGCGCGACCGGCTCACTGACGTTCGCGGCGCTGTGCGTAGAGCGGCTCTGTGGGCATACTCGCCGCCGCGTCGGCGCCGCCGTAGAATCCGCCCCATGAGCAACAAGCAAGCGATTATCGACACGATTCTCAAACACCGCGTCAGCGCAATTCTGCGAACGAGCGACACACAACTCGCGAGCGACGCCATGCGCGCCGTCGTGACAGCCGGCTTCCGGATGATCGAATTCACGCTGACGATTCCGAACGCCTTCAAGCTGATCGCCGAATTCTCAAGAGACGACTCGATCATCGTCGGAGCGGGGACGGTTCTGACGCCGGACGACGCGCGCCGCGCCGTGGACGCCGGCGCGAAATTCCTCGTGTCGCCGATCACGGACGCGGATGTCATTGCCGAAGCGAACCGGCTCGACGTCGTCAGCATCCCCGGCACAGTCACGCCGACGGAAATGGTCACGGCGCATCGCATGGGCGCGGACTTCCTCAAGTTCTTCCCGGCCCAGGGCGACGTCGCCGGCTACGTCCGCAGCATCCTTGGGCCCCTGCCTCACTTGCGGATCTTTCCCACAAGCGGCGTAACAGAGCAGAACTTTGCCGACATCCTGAAAGCGGGTGCGGCGGGCGTCGGCTTTGTTGGCTCGTTGTTCGAGCCCAAAGACATGGAGTCGCGAAATCTATACGAACTGGAAGAGCGAGCGAAGCGAATTCTTGCGACGCTTGGGGATCTCCGCACGGAGTGAGACAACGACAACTGGTGTAGTGCCTCTTCCAAACCTGCGAATTCGAACTCGGGGAGTGTGGGCGTCTCGCCCGCACACGAGCAGAATATGGGCGGGCGAGACGCCCGCACTCCCCGCTTGGATGTACTTGAATATTTGAGGCACAACACTAGCACATTGGAGATTGGCTTTCCTGAGAAAAACCTGGGGCGAATATTGAGACGAAGTTGAAATGCAGAATGATTCTTTGAATCCGCAACACGCCAATTGCCTGTAACGAACCGGCTATTAGCCGGTTCCACACAATGGACGATTCCCATTGCGTACTTAGCGAACATATACCTGAGCATCCCTGCACGCTCTTACGCCTTCGGCAGCGCATACGGCAGCACGCGGATCGCGCGCTTCGGCCGCGTCGGGCATTGTTCCTGGCAGACTCCGCAGCCCGTGCAGCCTGTCCCGGTCGTGCGCGGATCGATCACGCGAACGCGACCAACCTCAATCCGAATTGCGTCTGTACCGTACGGGCAGACGTCGACGCAGATCGTGCAGTTCTCGGATTCTGATGCCGGCGGCGATTGCGGCAAATCGGACTGTTCAGCGTCGTTGGGAGATTCCGAATGGCCTTCAGGTTGTGACGCCCTCCGCTCCCTGACGGTCGCGGCGCTGTTGTGTGACGCGGAGCTGTCTGGAGGCGCAACGCTGTCACGCCGCAGGCACGTTGCCTCATCCCAGATAGCCAGGCCAATCCGATTCTCGCCCCGGTCAACCATCTTCAGCGCCCCACTCGGGCAGACTTTCATGCACGCCAGATC
>JAJDEC010000015.1 GCA_029259995.1 Phycisphaerae bacterium | reverse complement strand
ACCGGTTCGATCGGCGTCATCATGCTGATGGTCAACATGCAGGGAACACTTGACTACATCGGGGTTCGTACGGATGCCATCACGTCTGGCGCCTTCAAGGATGCGGGTTCGCCGTTCCGAACCATGAAATCGGAGGAGCGATTGCTCTTCCAGCAGATGGTGAATGATTTTTACGATCAGTTCGTCGACGCCGTTGATGCGGGCCGTCCGAGCCTGACCCGGCAACAAGTTCTAACTATCGCGGATGGAAGAGTTTACACGGCGACTCAGGCCCTGGATAACGGATTGATTGATCAAATCGGAAGCATGGACGACGCCATTCGCGTCGCGTGCACGCGAGCCGGCATCCAGAAGGCGAATGTTGTGCGATATCATCGCCCACTGGCATGGGTGCCGAATACCTACGCGGGAGGTCCCACAGCGCCGCCGGCCGCATCAACCATCAATCTTCTCAATATTGATGTCGCTTCAATGTGGACAAGCCATCCGCAATTCATGTACATTTGGTATGTTCGGTGATACCGCTTCATTTGAGGCGGGCCGGTCTGATTTCATGGATTTCGGACCGTTTAGCGGCGGCGCGCTTAGAATCTCAGCGTCGTTGTCTTGATGCACGTTGGGTGGAAGGTAAATTCTTACTCGGGGGCGGTTGCTCGTGCCGCTGCGTTTGCGTTGTAAATCATGTCGTCGGCTCCTCGTTCTGGAGGATGTGTATCAAGGTGCGCATTGCCGGTGCGCGTTTTGTCATACGCATCAACAAGTTCCGGCCGACACGCGCAGCAAGGCGGGCATTTCGAAACGACCTTATCAGCCCGGTTTACGATTACATCCGTTGAATGCCGGCGCTTCTGCGCCAGCTTGGTCGACGGATGTTTCCATTGACATTCCGCGGCTGGCGGACGAGCCGGATCCGAAGATGTCGCGATTCCACATTGGGGCAGCGGCGTTTGCGGCCGTCGTCGTGCTTGCCAGTGCAGTGACGTGGAATTGGTCGGGATCCGGCGATCGGGTCGCGATCACCGGCGGTTTGGCGACGAGTGGGCAGCAGGCGGCCACGACGGACATCGGCGAATTGCTGGCGGCGAGCGACGCTGACGACTTTTTCGGCATTCCGATCAGTCCGCGAAGCACGGGCATCATTGTCGACAATCGAGAACGGCTTGGACCCTACGCTGACAAGGTCGCGCGACTCGCCTATGCGGCGAGCGAGTTTGCGAACTCGCAGCAGTCCGAGTTCGGGATCGTTGAGGCGCGGCTGCAGTCGGCCGGGGATTTCAGTTCGGAAGTCGATCCATTTTACGCGTTGCCGGTCATTCGAATTCAGACATTGATGAAGAAGGTCGTCGACAAGGATCGATCGCATCTCTATGCCGCTGTCGC
Source organism: Phycisphaerae bacterium (assembly GCA_029259995.1). GTDB lineage: Bacteria > Planctomycetota > Phycisphaerae > UBA1845 > UTPLA1 > ECT2AJA-110-A. Next base: position 4,024 of record JAJDEC010000015.1, on the reverse strand, counting down.
CCTGACGGCGCCGTGGACGCCGGAGCAGATCTTCGTCATCATCTCCGAGCAGCTTTCCTATGAGGAAGAGATTCAACTCGGAGCCGCAATTCGAGCAGCCGGCGTGCCGGTCCATATCGTCGGCCTGGGTGAAGCGGCGACGCAGTCTTATGCCTCGTTGGCCGCTGCCGCACATGGCCGATACATTCCTGTCAATGACGCGGTGTTGGATCAGTTGATCCAGCGATGTCCTGTTGACCTGCCCAGTCGGGCCAAGTAGGCCGCATTCCATCAGATAATATCAGCAGTCGATTGCCTATCGCCGAGATCGCTCCGCGTCGGCGATGTGCGCCGAACCTTGCGCGCATCAACCGAATCGACCGCGCTCCTTCGCGGCAGTCGGCCGCACGAGATTGAGCTGGTAGTCGCCCATGTACTTCTTTTCCTGGAAATGCTTGAACAGCTCTTCGACGGTCGTGAACACGCGGGTCGCGGTTTCCGTGACGAACGGGGACGGTTCCTTCTTCGGCCGCCAGATGACGTAGACTTCCTTGGTGCCTTCGAAGGCGTGTTGCAGTTCGCGTTCGACGCCGCTGGAGAGCCCCGGGATGCCGGAGGCGAGTTCGGGGACGTAGCTGACGATCATGTCGGATTGATCGATCAGTTTGAAGTCGCGGGCGTAGATCTGGCCATCGATGTCTCGGGCGACGCTCGACACGTCGGAGACGTTAAACGTGAGCGGCGCACCGTTGACGTCCAGCGTGATCGTCGCTTCGCCCTTCTTTGTTGCTTCGCCGGCTTCAAAGAGCAGTCGCTTCTCGTCCAGATCGCCGGGATCAAAGCAGATGAAATGATCGGCGAGGGCGGCGCGGAAGGCGTCGATTTCGGCGAGCACTTCGGGCATGTCCATGACGTGCGACATGGGAAAGCTCGGATAGACTTTCTTCTTGTTCGGTTCGAACATCAGGCGGACGAGCGAATCGGCCGTCGCGGCATCTTCGCCGCGGGCGAGGACGAAGTATCTTCCGTGTCCGCCGAGCGCATGCGCGAGGATCTCCGTCGCGAGGATTTCTTCTTCACGCCAGACCATGATGTCTTTCAGTGAATGCGGCAGATCGTGATCGCGCAGGAGTCGCTGATGAATCGAGTCGACGTTATCCACGAGCGTGATGTAGAGGTCGGCATCGAAGGACTTCATGTGATCGAAGTCGAAGGCTTCGAAGAGGCCATGCTTCCATCGAAACGTGGCATGGGTATTGACGATGACGTTCTCTTCGCGGGCCGCCGTATTGAGCACGTCCTTGAAGACGGAACGGCGCAGCGTGTTGAGGCGGGTGCGCGGCAGATCGAGGATTCGGCCCTGGACGATGTCGGGCGCGTCGGCGTACATCATTTCGCCGATGTTGCACATCGTGATGTTGTGGCCGCGCTCTGCCGCGATCGCGCAGACTTTTTCGAGAAACGGCTTCTTTTCCACGCCGACCTGGCCCGTGAGGACCACTCGGATGCCGCTACGATCTTTTTTGCTGAACAGATTCGATGTCATTTCGATGGCTCCTGTGGCAATAGGATAGCCGATTGTTCACTCGTCCTGAAGCGCAGCTCCTGCGGCGCGGCGATTGGGGCCGGAAATCGGGAATCGGCGATGGCGGTCGCCGTCGTCGCTGCGCCTTTTGCGGGGCGAATCGGCGTCCTGCCGCGTTCGGTCCGAAAACGATGCCTCCCCGGGGCATGTCGCGATCGAGTGATTCGATTCATGGGCCTCACATCAATTCCTGAAGCCGCTTGATCGCGATATCGATCTCCTCGCGAACGCGCCGGCTTGTTTCGTTCGCCTTCGCGGCCTGGAGATTCTCGATGTCAGCCGGTGCGCCAACGGCGGCGATGGCGCGAATCGATTCGATTCTGACTGTGCTGCTCTCGTCGTTGGCGATCATGTCGTTCAATTGTTTGGCGATCTGACCGATCGAGTAATGCTCTCGTGAGATGCACGCTGCGACGGCACGGCAGGCACGGGCGCGGACCATGGGATGACCGTCGGCGAGACGGAGGAGCAGCATTTCGGCGCTGGTTTTGGCGTCGCCGCGGGCGGCGATACCGGCGAGGGCCATTCCGCGGACGCGCGGCGAGGCATCGCGTGTCGCCTTCTGCACGGATTGAAAATCGCCGGCGTCGACGCTGAAAGCGAGGGCGAATGCGGCGGCAGCGCGCGCCTTGCTGCTGTCGTGTCGCGTGAGCTTGAGGATCTTGCCGCCCGATTCCTCGTTGAGGCGGATCAGCGTTTCGCGGGTTCGATCGAGGCGGTCGTACTCCTGGTTCTTCAGAGCCGACTCCCATGTTGTGAGACAGTGTTTGATGGCGTCAAGGACTTCCGACGATTTCATTCGTCGTGATGGCACGTTCGACACGGTCTTCAATTCCAGTTCGTCGACGGCGGGCTGCCAGATGGATCCGGGCCATGCGGAACGAAACTGGCGGCAGGCATCGCGGGCGCCGGCGTAGTCCTTGCGATTGAAACGACTGAGGGCCTCGGCGAAGACGGTCAGTTGCTGGCGAAGCGTTTCGCATTGCTCTTCATTCAGTGTTTCCGCCCGCTTGAGGTTCACATCGATGCGCATCTGGTAGGTTTCGTTGCCGGCCGGGCGACGTCGTGCGAATTCGACACGGGCTTCGAGGCCGGCGAAGGTTTTCTCCAGATTCGCCCAGTAGATCACGGCGCGCGACTTACCGAACTTGTGCGAGCGGGCAAGCGGGCCGGTGAACTCGCCCTCGACAATCATGCGGACTGCGCCGACTTTTCCGATGTCAGTGTTTTCGACGCCGGCGAATTCGAATCTCTGGACGCCCGTGAAGTAACCGTTCTGAATGTCGCGTTCCCAGCGATGGCCGGCTTCGATGGACTTGCCGTCCCAGTGTGCGACATCGAGCATGATGTCCATGATCACTTCCTGGGCGGTTTCTCCGCTGGGCGGCTTGAAAGGGTTGTCCCGCATCGTGCGGCGTTCGCTGTTGAGATAGGTTGCGCCGGCCTCGATGTTGTACTCGCCGGGGCTGGGCAGCGCGCGAATCCGTTCGGCGCCGCGATAGAGGCTGATGATTTCGGGGCGGGTCTCGGAGAACATCTGGTAGACAGTGACTTCGCGCGGTTTGGGTTCATCGAGATTGACCTGCACCCATTCGCCGCGCTGGACGTACTCGATTGTCTCTTTGAATTCGCGGCGGGGGGCGACGCGTTTGGTCTGTCGGACGACGCTGTGGATCGTGAAGTGGCCGGGCAACGTGTTGTTGCGGAAGGACATCTTGTCTTTGGCGACGGATGTTGTCGCGGGAATGAGGAGACAGATGGCAACGGCGTGCGTGATGGGAAATCGCGGCACGGGATCCTCCGGATGGGTTGTTGGCGAGCGTCGGCAGGCGGTCGGTTCTGATGGATTGATTATAGCGTTTGATGCGGGTCGGCCGGGTATCTGGATTCTTGAGAGATCGTGTGCCTCGGGCGGTCGGTTCTCGGGCGTTGATGTTTGCACGCCGGTTCGCAGGTGGTAACGGGAATGGACGCAGGGGGTTAGGTTGTTTTGCGCCGGATATCGGGGGGGCGCAAAACGGCGCAAATTCTGCAAACGCGCCGGCGGGGTTGGCGAGGGGCTTCGTTGGGCGATGGAGATCGATCATCAGGAGCAAGACTGGATCGGCGCTTCGGGTGTGAGGTGATGGGTTGGTCAAATGGGGCATAGTCGTCGAGACCGGGTGCCCGGAGGGGATTTCAGACCAGAGATCTGAGATATGGGAAGATCGTACTGCGGCGATGGTTGGGCACGCAGGTTGTGATCAGGGAGGCCTCGGGGAGATGGGTCTTCCCTGGTAGGTGAATGTCGATGACTTCAACACGGCGAGATGATCGGTATTCGCCATGGCTGCCACGATGGTGGCAACATTAGCGTCAGGAAACGCCGTGTGGAATCGTATTTCGAACTTGCCGGGCGCGATCATGGCGGCGAGGGCGTTGCCCTTGTAATTGTCTTCGTAAGAAATGCCCGGTGCTTTC
>JAJDEC010000140.1 GCA_029259995.1 Phycisphaerae bacterium | reverse complement strand
GTCGTCGCCGCCGATGAGGATCGGATAGGGATTGGTGTCGAACGGGTCTTCGACGAAGCTCTGCAAATTGCGATTGAGCTGGTTGAGGGCCGACGAATCGCAGGCGGCTTGAACCAGCAGCAGGGACAGAAAGAGGGCGGGGGCAGTGAATCGTTTGAACATGGAGGGGGCTCTCCTTTGAGCGCTTGGCGAGGCGCGGTCAACGGACTCGGCCGAGTGAGCTGCGGCCCAGGGAAACGGGTCGCTCCGAAGACTTGGGGGTTAGAATGCGCCGGGGCGGCCCGGATTGCAAGGAATTTCGTCCGGATCACGCCGACGTGGATTCGAGAGGCGGCGTCAGCATGGGGATGCATGCCTGGGAGGTTGGATCATGTCGTGTTGGAAATGGACGGATCGGCGATTCTCGATGGATTTTCCACCAGAGAAATGGCCGGACCTGCTGGAGCGTGTTCGCGGGACGCCGGCGCGGGTGGCGGCCATGGTGGACGGCGTGTCGGAGGAACAGCTTTCCGCAAGCGATGGAAAGGGCTGGTCGGCGAAGCAGAACCTGGGGCATTTGATCGATCTCGGGTATTTGCCCATGCGACGGATTGATCAGATTCTGGCCGGAGAGAATACGCTGATTGGTGCGGACATGACGAATGCGAAGACGAACGCCGCGGATCACAACGAGACGCCGATCGCGGTACTGCTGGACGCATTTCGCCGCGAACGATCGGAGTTGGTTGAGCGGTTTGAGGCGTTGGACGCGGCGGACTGGGCGAAGTCGGCGATGCATCCTCGATTGCAGATGCCGATGCGGATTGTGGATATCGCGTATTTTGACAGCGAGCACGACGATTATCACTTGGCGCGAATGCGAGCGGTGATTCGATCGGGCTGTACCGGCTATTAGCCGGTGCCACACAGCGGTTGGCGGATGTTGTCGGCGGGCTTGGTGAGCAGTTTCGGCTGTTGGCCAGTCCCCCACAGCGTTTGGAGCAAGTGGACGCATCCGATCGGGCTTGGGGATTGGTGCGAGATTGATTGGCAAGATGGGTAATCTGCGAGGTTCGTTCTGCGTATTTTGAAACCTGACGGGGCGAAGTGGTATCATATGGTTGGAGGACCTGTTTGATGCGTCGCCGAAATGCCCGCCGTGTTTCTGTTTGTGTGCCTGTTCTTATCGTTGCATTTTCGATGATGACGAGTGCGGCGCGCTTGAATGCCCAATCTGACGGATTCTCCGATTCCTATCGATTTCGTGATTCGGCAAGTGTTGGATTCGTGCCGATGACGGGCGGATTCGGCTGGGGCGTCTACCCTTACCGCATTTCACGCGTTGCCCCGGCCGGTGAATTCGGCGGATACCTCTATCGTTCTCCCGATGACTTCATGAACTTCGGCGCGCCGGAATATGTTCCGATCGCGGCTGCGAATATCGGTATGCCGGTGGCAAATGCCGGCGGTCGCGTGTTGCTGACGGATGTGCCGATGTGGACGGATGAATGGGCGGCGCGGATCGTGCAGAATCGCGCTGCGGCGGGAATTGCTGCGGACTCGCTCGTGTCTGCGCAACCGATTCGACACGCGCCGCAGGTCGAGCGCCGCGAATCCGTGCGATCGATTCCGAAATCGCCAGTGGCAGCCCCTGTGCCGACGATGGCGCCAAAACCTGTCCCTGCTCCGACTCCAGCGCCGACTCCGAGGCCTGTGCTGGTGCAACCGATGCGGCCGGTGCCGGCGACGCCGAGTCCGGCTCGGCAAGAAGGGATCTCGCCGACACGGCCGACTCCGATACGAGGCAATGCCCGTGAAACAGCGGCGGTCATCGTCGAATCGAAGAAGCTCGAAGTTTCTCTGGAGCCCGATACGTCTGCCGCGTCAGCGAGTCCGATGATTCTGAATGCGGAGGATGCGGTTTCGGAAACATCGGCCTCGCAGTCCGAGCCGACGACGTTACACGACGTCGTGAATGAACGGGACGAATTGCCCGTGCATGATCACGCCGTCGGGGCAACGGATGATCGTGCGACAAGTGGTGTTGCGACGAAATCGATTGAGGACATGGCCCAGGAATTCGAGGCGTCGATACGAGAGATTGAAGCAGCGGCGCGTGATTGGGAGTCGATCGATCGTGCGGCTGAGACAAATGCGCCGTCGTTGGCGCCGGACGTCGAGGCGACAAGTGAGCCAGTTGCGGTCACGGCCCAGGCGAGTGCGCCAACGGCGGCTGCCGAATCCGAGGCATCGTCGGCAACAGAGGACGACGCCGCATTGACGTCGCAGGATCTTCATCGGGCGACGGCGGCGGGAATCGCCATCGGTCGCGGCGACAAGGCGTTTGAGCAAGGTGCGTACGAGCAGGCGCGGGCGGAATATCGTCAGGCGATCGATGCCGTCGGCGACGAGCCGGGGCTTCGCATTGCACTGGGGTTGTCCGATTACGCGTTGGGTTCATTTGGCGACGCGGCCCGCGCGATCCGGCGCGGCGTGGCGCGATCGCCTGAGTTGGCGAAATCGGATTTTCATCTGCTGGACGTTTATGGTCGGATGACGGATGCGGATCTGCATCGGCGGGCGCTGGACAATTATGTGTCGCAGCATCCGGAGGATGCGGACGCGCTGTTTGTGCTGGGATTTGTTCAGTTTTTCTCGGGACAGCGGCATTCGGCGCGAACCACGTTCGGGGCGTATCGATCGATCGTCCCCCACGATGATTTGGCCGATTCGTTCATCGAACTGGTTCTGGACGTCCGACGCGATCCTCGCGAATAGTCACTCAATCTCCCTGATGGTCACATCACGCGCCGAGTACTTCAATTCGCTGCTTGACGCGGGCGTTAGGCCTGACGACGTTTCCCGATAGAATAGAGAGACCGGGCGTCATCATGCGCGGCATTGCGCGCGTTGATGGCGCTTTTCTGTTGGTTCAAGTGGTAGGGGAAATTCATGCCTCGGTTATCTCTGTTCGTTGTACTTGTCACGATTTCGATGGTTTTTGCCGGCGCCAGTTCGGTATCGGCGGATCGCCCGTGTTGCGGTCCCGGCTCGTGGCATCCGATGTTGCCGGGCAGCGGCGAGGATGCGCCCGAAGCGCCGGCGTATGCGGAAGTCGAGGCCGAACCGAAAAGGGACGGCGACAAAGAGGACGAAGCGTGGGATGTGAATCATCCGCCGTATCCGTATCACGCGATCGATATCGACGTGGATGAAGGCACATGGATGAATGTCGATGTCAGCCAGAACGGGGCGTCGATTGCATTTGATCTGCTGGGCGACATCTACGTGATGTCGAACGAGGGAGGCGAGGCGACGGCAGTGACGTCGGGGATCTCGTGGGACATGCAGCCGCGATTCAGTCCGGACGGGAAGCAGATTGCGTTTACGAGCGATCGCGCGGGTGGTGACAACATCTGGGTGATGGATGCGGACGGCGCGAATAGGAAGCAGGTGACGAAGGAGTCGTTTCGACTGTTGAACGCGCCGGCGTGGACACCGGACGGTCAGTACATCGTGGCCCGGAAGCACTTCACGTCGCGACGATCGATCGGTTCGGGCGAGATGTGGTTGTACCACGTGTCGGGCGGCGACGGGCTTCAGATGACGGAGAAGCCCAACGAGCAGAAGGATGTGAACGAGCCGATCTTCTCGCCGGACGGGAAGTACCTCTATTACAGTCGCGACGTGACGCCGGGCGGGACGTTTGAGTACAGCAAGGATCCGAATGGGGAGATCTATGCAGTCGAGCGGCTCGATCGAGAGACGGGCGAAGTCACGCGATACATCAACGGACCCGGCGGTGCCGTGCGACCGACGCCGTCACCGGATGGGAAATACGTCGCATTCGTTCGCCGCGTGCGGTATCAAACCACGCTGTTTCTGAAGGACGTCAAGTCAGGCAGGGAGTGGCCGATCTATGACGATCTGACGCGGGACATGCAGGAGACGTGGGCGATTCACGGTGTGTATCCGTCGTTCGCGTGGATGCCTGGCAGCCGGTCGATCGTCTTCTATGCGAAGGGGAAGATTCGGCGCATCGATATCGCATCGGGCGATGTGCGCGTGATTCCGTTTCATGTGGACGACACGCGACAGGTGGCGGAAGCGCTGCGGTTTCGTGTCGATGTAGCGCCGGACAAAGTCACTCCGCGGATCCTGCGATGGTCGACGGTATTGCCGGACGGGAAGTCGGTGGTCTATCAGGCGCTTGGGTATTTGTGGATCAAGGCGTTGCCGGAAGGTGAACCGCGTCGATTGACGACGCAGCAGGAGCACTTCGAAGTCTATCCGAGTGTGACGCGCGATGGGCGTCACGTGGTGTACACGACGTGGAATGATGAGACGTTGGGTGAGATTCGGGTTCTGCCGATCAGCGGCGGGGCAAGTCGGGTTGTGACGTCGGAACCGGGGCACTATGTCGAGCCGGCTGTTTCGCCGGATGGGAAGACGATTGTGTATCGGCGGACTGGCGGCGGGTACCTGACGTCGCCGCTGTGGTCGGAGAATCGCGGTCTGTATGCGATTCCGTTTCAGGGCGGGGATTCGAAACTGGTTTCGAAGTCGGGTTCCGATCCTCAATTCGGGGCGGCGTCGGATCGGGTTTACTACTATCGAACGGCGCGAGAGGGGAAAGAAACGGTTCGCAAGCTCGTGAGCATTGATCTCGATGGAAGCGACGAGCGCGATGTGGCGTCGGGCCAGAATGTCGTTTCGTACAGCGTTTCGCCGGATGGAAAATGGCTGGCGTTTGTGGATCGGTTCAATGTGAGCGTTGTGCCATTGCCGGCGACGGGCAAGTCGATCGGTGTGGGACCGAAGGTGAAGTCGATTCCGAGTGCGAAAGTCTCGCGGGATGCGGGGGAGTTTGTTCATTTTTCATCAAAAAGCGATCGACTGTACTGGACGCATGGCGGGCAGTTGTTTGATGTCGAGTTGAAGAACGCGTTCGCGTTTCTGGATGGTGCGCCGGAGGAACTTCCCGACGCGCCGGAAGTGGGGATTGAGATTGCACCGACGGTGGATGCGGATCGCCCTGCGGGAACGATCGTGTTGCGCGGCGCGCGGATCGTCACGATGCGCGGTGACGAAGTGATTGAGAACGGGACGATTGTCGTGCACAACAATCGCCTTCGAGAGATTGGCGCGGCGGCGGATGTCGACGTGCCTTCGGGGGCGCATGTCGTTGATGTCTCGGGGAAGACGATCATTCCAGGGCTTGTCGATGTTCATGATCACGGGCCCTATGCGACGCAGGGGATTCATCCGCAGCAGAACTGGACGCATTACACGAAACTGGCGTTCGGCGTGACAACGACGCACGATCCATCGCACGACACGCACGCGATTTTCTCGGCGAGTGAGATGCAGCGGGCGGGGGAGATCGTTGCGCCGCGGATCTTTTCGACGGGGACGATCCTTTACGGGGCGAAGGCGGCGTTCAAGGCGGAAGTCGATTCGCTGGATGACGCGCGGTCGCATTTGCGCCGGATGAAGGCGGCGGGGGCGATCAGCGTGAAGAGTTACAACCAGCCACGACGAGAACAGCGTCAGCAGGTGCTCGCAGCGGCGCGAGAGCTGGACATGATGGTTGTGCCGGAAGGCGGTTCCCTGTTGCAGCACAACTTGACGATGGTTGTGGATGGACATACGGGCGTGGAGCACTCCATACCGGTCGCGGATGTGTTTGAAGATGTGAAGCAGCTTTGGGGCGCGACGCAAGTTGGTTACACGCCGACGTTGACGGTTGGCTACGGCGGTCTGTGGGGCGAGAACTACTGGTATCAGACGACGAAGGTCTGGGAGAACGAACGACTGCTGTCTTTTACGCCGCGATTCGTGGTCGATCCGCGAGCGCGACGGCGACCGATGGTGCCGGATGAGGAGTTGAATCACATCAGCAATGCGCGCGTGTGCAAAAAGCTGCTGGATCGCGGTGTGCGCGTGAATCTCGGGGCGCATGGGCAGCTGGCTGGATTGGCGCAGCATTGGGAGTTGTGGATGTTTGCGCAAGGCGGGATGACGCCGCTGGAAGTGATTCGCGCGGGGACGTTGCATCCGGCGTCGTATGTCGGCCTGGACGATCAGATCGGATCTATCGAGGAAGGCAAGCTGGCGGACCTTGTTGTGCTGGATGGGAATCCGCTGGAGGACATTCGCGAAACAGAGAGCGTTCGCTTCACGATGATCAATGGGCGACTGTTTGATTCGGCGACGATGAATCAAGTCTGGCCGGAGCGACGGGAGCGTCGGGCGTTTTTCTGGCAGAATTGATGTGGGGCGGCGAGGTGTTTCGACAACGAATGCGTCTTGTGTGCCGCACGGGACTTTTCGGAGTGAAGTCTGTAACGCCCATTCAGGGCTTTGACAACGCAGGGGGCAGTCCCAGGGCTGCACGTCAACCGCATTCGCGGTTTCCGCTTACCCTGGGCTTTCCTGTGGCACGCTTTCAGCGTGCAATGCGTGGGACGGGCGTATAGCGATTTGCGATTCACGTCTTGCGATTCGCGTTTCGCGCCATGCGTACTGCGTTTTGTGTAACGTGTAACGTGTAACGCGCGCGGCGCGACTGGGTTGCGCATCGTCGAACGCAATAGGGACGTGTCTCCTCGTCGATAGACGCTTTTGCGTGCAACCTCGCAGATTGGTTTTTGGAGTCGATATGAGCAGCGGTTATGTGAGCGTCGAGCGGACCTCAGAACGAAAGTCAGTTTCGATCAAGTACGCGCTTGTCGTCGTGCCGATTCTGCTTGCGCCGATTCTGATCGGTACACAGTGCGTGTTGCTTGATCGGGCGCCGATCCCGTCGGCGACACGCGTTGGGTTGCAGATGGTTGCGGACGGATTCGTCTCGCCCGTCGGGTTGGCGTTTCCAAATGACGGGACGGGGCGGGTTTTCGTTGTCGACCAGATCGGCCGCGTGATGGTGGTGAATTCGGCTGGGACGGTTCTGGGCACGCCGTTTCTTGATGTGACGGATCGGATGGTATCGCTGAATCAGCGGGATGAGCGCGGGCTTTTGTCCATCGCGCTGCATCCCCGCTTTTCCACCAACGGTCGTTTCTTTGTGAGTTACAACGCGCCGCGCGATGCGGATGATCCGAGTGATTTCAATTCCGAATTGCGGATCAGTGAGTTTCGCGTCAATGCGGACAATGAGAATATCGCCGATCCCGAGAGCGAGATTGTGCATTTCGATATCAACAAGCCGCGTTCGAATCACAACGGCGGGCAGCTCGCATTCGGTCCCGACGACATGCTCTACTTCAGCGTCGGCGACGGCGGGAGCGGCGGTTTGTTGGATGAGGATGGAATGACGATCAGCGGCGGTGCGCCGCAGTCGTTGACGACGTTGCTGGGGAAGATTCTGCGCGTGAACGTCGAGTTGGGGCCGCCGTTCAACGTACCAAACGATAATCCGTTTGTCGGTGACATGAATGCCCGGGGCGAAATCTGGGCGATGGGTTTTCGTAATCCGTGGCGATTCTCGTTTGACACGGGAGGCGATCAGCGCCTGTTTGTGGGTGACGTCGGTCAGAACCTGTTCGAGGAGATTGCGATCGTCGCGCGAGGCGAGAACCACGGCTGGCCGATTCGAGAGGGGCTTCATTGCTATGACGCCTCGAATCCGGCGAACCCGCCGGCGACGTGTGATGAAACCGATGCGCGTGGCGCTGCACTTGTCGATCCGATCATTGAGCAATCCCAGACGGATGCGGATGGAAACGCCATTGGCGTTGCGATCATCGGCGGGTTTGTGTATCGGGGGAGTGGCGTACCGGGATTGGGCAGCGATTTTGTGTTTGGGCAGTATTCATCACAGCGAGCGGATGTGGACGGGCGTGTGTTTTCGGCGACGGAGAACTCTGACGGGAGCTGGACGACGCGAGAGCTTGAGATTTCGGGAACTGACGACGGGACGCTGGGCCGGTATGTACTTGGATTCGGGCAGGACGGCGATGGCGAGATCTACGTGTTGACGTCGACCTCGGGTCTGACGGGGACGACGGGGCGCGTGGATATGTTCGTGATCGCGCCCTAAGTTGAAATGCAGAATGTATCATTGAATCCGCAACAGGCCTATTGCCTGCAACGAACCGGCTATTAGCCGGTTCCACACGATGAACGATTCCCAATACGACTTTGTCGGGCGAATTGGCGATTGAATCTGCCCGACGGATCGGGCACACTTCTGCATCCATGGCAAATGAAACTCACGGGAAACAGCGTGCCGAGGATTGGGACGCGTTCAGCAGAAACTATCATGCGGATTCGGTGACGCCGTTTGCACGGGGCGTTCGTTTTCGGCTGCGCAAGGATCTGCGACGGCTGGTGGCGGAATGGCGCTCGGCGAAGGCGCGTCGTAGCCGCGTGTTTGTCGACTTCGGTTGTGGGCCCGGGGATGCATTGGAATTGGTTGCGGGGAACGTGCCATTGAGTGCGGGCGTGGATTTTGCGCCGAAGATGCTGCGAATGGCGGCGACTCGATTGCGAGGGCATGGCGTCAAAGCCGAGGTCTGTCGATCGACGGATGGGTTTCGGCGAATTCGCGACGCAGGCGATGCGGTGGGACAGGGCGTGGGGGAATCGCAGACACTGCTGGTTGAGGCGGATCTTCGGAAGCTGCGCGCGATTCGCGGTTGCGTGGACGCGGCGACTTCGATCAATTCGATCTGCGCGTCGAACGGGCGCGATGCGTCGTGGATGTTTGGGGAAATGGCGCGATCGCTGCGGACCGGCGGGCGTTTTTTTTCCGTATGGCCAGCGGTTGAGTCGCTGGAGTATCTGTTCGAGTTGGATCGGAGCGCGGGGGATGCGCCGGGGGATCGTGGGGAAATCTTGCGGAGCGACGGCGTTCATGTGGATGCGACGGGCTACGCGTTAAAGCTGTTTCGGGCGGAGGAGATTCGCGGGCTTTGCGATTTGGCTGGTTTGGTCGTGGATGTGCTGGCGCCCGTTCGGTATCCGTGGGCCTACATGCGGGAATTGGGCTGGGGATATTATCCAAATCGACGATGTTTGTGGGATTGGTACCTGATTGCGCGGGCGACGAATTCCGTTCGCCGAAGATCAAGGGCATCGTCGTGATCCTGCATCGCGATCGGGGCCGAATCCACGCAATGGGATTCGCATGTCCACGATAGAAAACGGGGCTTAACGCGCTGCGCTTTAAGTGATTCGTGAATCGTGGTAAAACGTCGACACTTCACCATGTTTTCCAGGACGAGGGCGCGTTCAGGCGTTCATCGGAGAGAGTCGTCATATCATGCTAGCTGCGCTCGAAACCACAGACTGGGCTGTTATTGGTGTTTACTTTGCCGCTGTCTTTGCGCTGGCCATCTGGGTGACGCGGCGCGAGAAATCGACGCGAGAGACGTCGGCGGGGTATTTTCTGGCCGGGCGGAATGTCGGATGGCTTGTCATCGGCGCGTCGCTTTTCGCATCGAATATCGGGTCGGAGCACTTGATCGGGCTTTCGGGGACGGGTGCGAGTTCGGGCGTCGCTGTTGCCCAGTTCGAAGTCCTGGCGTCACTGATCCTGTTGCTACTGGGATGGTTGTTCGTTCCGTTTTATATCAAGAGCGGCGTGTACACGATGCCGGAATTTCTTGAGCGTCGATACTCCGTCGCATCTCGACGTTACCTGGCGATGATCTCCGTCATTGCATATGTGTTGACGAAGATCTCCGTGACTCTCTATGCAGGCGGAATCCTGATCTCCGCGATCCTCGGGCCTGAATATTTTTGGCCCGGAGCGATCGTGATTGTTGTAGTGACGGGGCTTTACACGGTGCTCGGCGGCCCGCGAGCGGA
>JAJDEC010000139.1 GCA_029259995.1 Phycisphaerae bacterium | reverse complement strand
GACGATGCCGGGTTGACGACGGGTTCGGCGTATATCTACGAGAAGATCAGCTTCATCTGGCTGCGACGGGCGACAATTACGGCGGATGATGCCGCGGCCGGCGACAACTTCGGATGGGATTTAGCGATCGACGACGACGCGACGCTGCTGGTCGGCGCGTATCGAAACGATGAAGCCGCGTTGGACGCCGGCGCCGCCTATGTCTTTCGACGAGACGTCGCGACATGGCCGCAGGAGGCGAAGATCATGGCGAGCAACGCCCTGCAGGACGACTGCTTCGGTTATTCCGTCTCATTGAAGAATGACATGGCGATCATCGGCGCCGTTCACGACGATTCGGGTTTTCCGACGACGGGTTCGGCGTATGTATGTCGGTATGACGGCGTCGGTTGGGGAGAGGCGGCGCGGCTGGAAGCGTCCGACGGCTGGGGCGGGGATCGACTCGGCTGGGATGTCGCGACGGACGGTGCATCGGTCCTGGTCAGCGCGTCCTATTCGGATGATTTCGATCAGGATGCGGGCTCTGCGTATTTCTTCCCGTCATCGTGTCCGCCGGAAACCGGCGACATGAATTGCGACGATATATTGGACATGCAGGATGTGGCGCCGTTTGCGCTGGCGCTTGTCGATGTCAACGCGTATGACGCGCAATATCCCGCGTGCGATGCGATGAACGGCGACGCCAATGACGACGCGGCGCTGGACGGGCTGGATGTCGCGGGGTTTGTGCAGGCGCTATTGGGGAATTGAGTTGGTGTGCACGACTGGGCAACAAGCAGGCGTTTTGCCACGAGAATTCATGGTTGGTCAAGGCGTTTCCGGGGATATCCACAAGTTCGCGATTGGTCGCTTCTTCCGTGAATCACCGGCGCCTCGACGCTTGTAACGTCCTTTCAGGACTTGGTTCGTTGGATGAACTGTAACCCGGGGCTGCGTTTGCCCGCATCGCGGGCGGCACTTGCCCCGGGCTATCCTGTGGCACGCTTTCAGCGTGCGGATCGACGCTTGGTCTTCGTTCGTCGTTGCAGAGGTTCGCGATCGCGCTTATCCCCAGCGAATCAGGCCCGTGTCGAATCGATGCGGGAGGTCCGCGTGTTCCGGGATGATGCGAATGGCGTAGCCATGATGGCCGGAGCGGATGCAGGGGATACGGCCGCTGAACCAGTACGTGCCGTCTGATTCGCTCTGGTTGCATTCCATTTTCTGGGACTGGCCCTCGATCAGTTCATCGCCGGGATCGACGCGGCCGTGATAGAGTTCGACGGCGACGCTCTTCGGGTTGATCTTGCCGAGCCGGACTTTGGCGCGGACAGTGATCGAGGAACCCACACTGAGTTCCGTGTGATCGTCCGTATCCACGGCGTCGATCGCCACGTTGGACCATTCCCCTTTGATGTCGTTCTTCCAGCTGGAGAGTTCTTTCGCGCCGGCGAATCCGTCGGCCGACAGTCTTCGATGTCGCTCGGCCGTCGGGACGTATAGCTTGCTCGCGTACTCCTGGACCATTCGGCCCGTGCTGAATCGCGGCGAGACCGTTCGCATCGACGCCTTCATGCGCTTGATCCAGCGGCGCGGCAGGTTGTCGGCGCCGCGATCGTAGAAGGTCGGCGAGATTTCCTTTTCGAGCAATTCGTAGATCGTTTCGCTTTCGACGTGATCGCGGAATTCTGCATCGCCGACGATTCGGCCTTCGTCGATGGCCCAGCCGTTTTCGCCGTCGTAGCCTTCGGGCCACCAGCCGTCGAGCACGGAGAAGTTGAGTCCGCCGTTGGGGCCGACTTTCATGCCGCTGGTGCCGGATGCTTCGCGCGGCTTGATGGGATTGTTGAGCCACACGTCGACGCCCTGCACGAGCATGCGACCGACGGTGATGTCGTAGTTTTCGAGGAAGATGATGCGCCGGCGAAACTCGGGCCGATGGATGAATCCGAGGATCGTCTTGATGATTTCCTTGCCCTTGCCGTCGCGCGGATGCGCTTTGCCGGCGAAGATGATCTGGACGGGGCGATCGACATCGGAAAGCAGCTTCAGGAGTCGTTCGGGATTGCGGAAGATCAGATCGCCGCGCTTGTAGGGCGCGAAACGGCGTGCGAAGCCGATCGTCAGCGCTTCGGGATCGAGGCATTCTTCGGCGGCCTTGATCTCCGTCGGCGGGGCGCCGCGGCGACGAAGCTGTTCGCGCACGCGGCGTCGCGAGAAGGCGACGAGGGCCAGTCTGCGTCGTTCGTGAACGCGCCAGAGTTCGACATCGGGGATGTCTTCGACACGCTTCCAGAGTTCGTCATCTTCAGGGCGATCGACGCGGCTCGGGCCGAGATAGCTGTCGAGCAGGTGCGCCATTTCCGGCGCGATCCAGGTTTCTGTGTGGATACCGTTGGTGATGGATGTGATCGGCACTTCCTCTTTGGGGGCGCCGGGCCAGACTGGGAACCACATCTTGCGGGAGACGTGGCCGTGCAGGGCGCTGACGCCGTTGGACATTCCGGCGAGTCGAAGCGCGAGGACGGCCATGGAGAACTGCTCGCGCGGATCGGACGCGTCCACTTTGCCGATGGCCTCGAATTCTTCCAGCGACAGATGCATCGACGACAGATAGGGCGTCATGTATTTCTTGAGCAGCGCCGTCTCAAAGTGATCGATGCCCGCCGGCACAGGTGTGTGCGTCGTGAATACGTTGCCGGGCATGACGGCTTCACGGGCCTCGCCGAAAGTCATTCCCTGTTCGTTCATGGACTGGCGAATGCGCTCCATCGCGAGATAGGCGGCGTGGCCTTCGTTCATGTGGCAGACGTTGGGGCGTTTCTGGAGTGCGTCGAGCGCGCGAATGCCGCCGATGCCGAGCAGGATTTCCTGCCGGATCCGCATTTCCTCGTCGCCGCCGTAGAGGCGCGACGTGATGCCGCGGAGTTCGTGTGCGTTGTCTGCGATGTCGGCATCGAGCAGGTACAGAGGTACACGACCGACCTGGATGCGCCAGACGTGTGCGAACAGGGGCTGCTCGCCGAGTTCGACCTGGATACGAACGGGCGCGCCGTTCTCGTCCATTTCCTGCGTCACGGGCGCCTGGTAGAAATCGAATGTCGGATAGTCCTCGATCTGCCAGCCGTCTGTCGCGAGGCGCTGCTGGAAGTAGCCCTGGCGATAGAGCAGGCCGATGCCGATCAACGGAATGCCGAGATCACTGGCGCTCTTGAGATGATCGCCGGCGAGGATTCCGAGTCCGCCGGAATAGATGGGCAGGCATTCGTGGATGCCGAACTCCATGGAGAAATACGCGATCGTGTCTTTGCCGAAATTCGGATACTGGCGCTGGAACCATGCGTCGCGCGACATGTATCGATCGAAATTCTCCATGACGCGCTGGAGACCGGCGAGATATCCGCCGTCCTGCGCCGCCTGATCGAGTCGGTTCTGCGAGACGTGTGCAAGCAGTTGAATCGGATTGCCCGTGACGTCGTCCCAGAGTTCCGGATCGAGTCGGCGAAACAGCGAGCGCGCGTCGGCGTTCCAGCTCCACCAGAGGTTGTAGGCCAGCTCGCGCAGGCGCATGAGCGGTTCGGGAACGGACGGAACGACGGTAAAGGTGCGTATCTTGTACATCTGCGTAATTGTCCTAGCGGTCCATCGTGTTGGCGAGCGAGTTGGACTTGTACCATTCGATTGTCTTGTTGAGGCCTTCGGAGATATCGACGATCGGCTTGTATCCGATGCGTTCGCAGGCCAGTGCGATATTCGCCCATGAGTCGCGAATGTCGCCGGCGCGCGTGGGCACGTAGTCGGGTTTGACGTTCTTTCCGACGCGTTCGTTGATCATCGCGATGATCTGGTTGACGCTGATCGAGGCGCCGCAGGCGATGTTGATGGCGTCGCCTTTTGTTTCCGGGGCGTTGGCGGCGAGGACGTTGGCCTCGATCACATTGTCGATGTATGTGAAATCGCGCGTCTGTTCGCCGTCGCCGTAAACCTTGGGCGGCTGTTCGTTCAGGATCGACGTAATGAATGCGGGAATCGCGGCGGCGTACTGGCTCTTCGGATTCTGATAGGGACCGAAGACGTTGAAGTAGCGCAGCGCGAGCGTCGAGAGGCCATAGCACTCGTAGAAGACTTTGCAGTAATGCTCTCCGGCGAGTTTCTGCACGGCGTAGGGGCTGAGCGGGCTCGTCGGCATCGATTCGACTTTGGGCAGTTGGGCCGTTTCGCCGTAGGCGCTGCTGCTGGCGGCGTAGACGAATCGGCGGACGCCGGCGTCGCGGGCGGCGAGCAGCAGTTGGAACGTTCCGTTGGCGTTGGCGACGTGGCTGGCGCCGGGATTGTCGATCGATCTCGGTACGGACGGGATCGCGGCCTCGTGCAGCACGACTTCCATGTCGGCGCAGGCTGTCGCGGCGATCTCGGGCTTCGACGCGTCTCCTTCGACGACTTCGATGCGTTCGATTGTGTCGTGCAGGTTTTCGCGCTTACCGGAGCTGTAGTCATCCAGAATGCGCACGGAGTGCCCCCGGTCGAGGAGACCGCGAACGAGATGAGAGCCGATGAAACCGGCCCCGCCGGTTACCAGGAAATTCATGCGATTGTCGCTCCAGTCACGCCTGGGTTCCTCAGCATATATCGGGGACTCAGGCGCTGATCATGGGGTATTCGGCGACGCGTTCGGCGAATACTGGGGTTTCTTGGGAATTGCCGCCATTTTTCGATTCGGCGGTGCACGTTGAGGAATGCGTTTTGATTCGCGTCAGGGGCAAGCGATGCGGCGTGGCTGCTGTTCTCCTCTTCGCGCCGCGTAGGGTGGGCCGTGCCCACCAGTCCGTGCTCGTGCTTGCTCACATCGATGGTGGGCACGGCCCACCCTACGGGGTCGCCGGCGGCGGGCGGTTCATGCCGTGCGGGAGTTGAGCGCCGCGCGTTGTTCATGGTTCTTTGGAGATGTGATCGGCCGTCACAATACTGGGATCGACGCCGATCAGGGGAATCCGGGCTTTGTTGGCGAGGGCGAT
>JAJDEC010000138.1 GCA_029259995.1 Phycisphaerae bacterium | reverse complement strand
TTTGCGCGAGTTCGTCCCTGTGATCGCGGCGGCAGGCGTCGCCGCCGGCGCTGATGTCCTGTTCCTGGAAACGCACGACGACCCGGATTCAGCAAAATCCGACGCCGCCACGGTGTACCCGCTGGACACGTTGGAGGTCCTGCTGTCGCGTTGCCGACGCATTTATGAGGCTGTCAGGGAAAGTTGACGGGGCCCATGTCGCATGACGTTACAAAATGGCACAATCTTGTGAATTGACGGGAAATTCGGGCCTACCTAGCATGTCCGATCCGTGGATGCGAGGAATCTCCTGAGGATCGAGTCGTCTGGTCCAGGATCATCTGGCGCCGACGGAATGCATGGCACGAATTGGTCCGATCGCGAATAGGATACCATGAGCGAATCAGAACAGAACACGGGTCCGGTCATTGATCCAGACTTTTTAAGAATACTGGCATGTCCGAAGTGCCGCAGCGCGGTCGCCTGGGACGCCCCTTCCTCCGACGACGCGAAGGACGAGAAGCTGGACGGCTGGCTTGTGTGTCAGGGGAAGGACTGCGGTCTCAGGTATCCGGTTCGCGAAGGGATTCCCGAGATGCTGATCGACGAGGCGTCGCCGCCAAAATCGGCGAGCTGAAGATTCGAGTCGCGACCTGAAAGCACCAGTTTCGACGAATGATTGCCATCATCTCCGACATTCACTCGAACCTTGAGGCGTTGAAAACGGTTCTCGGGGACATCGAACGACGCAAGATCGACACGATCTACTGCCTGGGTGACATCGTGGGTTACGGACCGGAGCCGGGACCTTGTCTCGATCTCGTCCTTGAGCGGACGAAGATGAGTCTGTGCGGCAATCACGATCACGCCGTTTTCTACGAGCCAGTCAACTTTAATCTGCCCGCAGAGCGCGCCGCCTTCTGGACGCGATCGGCGTTGGAAGAAGATGATGACGACGCCCGGCGCAATCGTCGATGGACTTTTCTGGGCGGCCTGAATCCGCGAGAGGAAAACGGCGATTTTCTGTTCGTTCACGGATCGCCGCGCAAGCCGATCAACGAATACCTCTTCCCCGACGACATATATTCCGCGCCGCAAAAGCTTCTGGCCAACTTTGATCGAATGGAACAGCTGACCTGTTTCTGCGGTCATACGCACGTTCCGGGCGTGTTCGTCGATGATCCTTATTTTGAAACGCCGGACGAAATGGGTGAAGGGCATCGGTACACGATCGGCGACGAGAAAATCATCGTCAATGTTGGATCTGTCGGACAACCGCGTGATCGCGATCCGCGAGCCGCGTATGCGATTCTCCACGAGGACGAAGTGGAATTCGTGCGGCTGGAATACAACATCGACATAACAGCAAGAAAAATCCGCGACAACCCAAACCTGGACGACTTCCTGGGCGCTCGCCTCTACGACGGGAAGTAGTTCGATACGGGTTCTTGCATCCACTCCCAGGCTCTCGCAACTATGGACAACCACAACAAACGTTTATTTCTGACGCTGGCGATGTGTTTCGCGGCGACAATGCTCTACACGAAATTCTTCCTCCCGGCGCCGAAGGCGCCCACGACGCGACCTGCGTCGACACGGAGCGCGGCCGACACGTCATCGACAAAGCCGGCCGACGTCACGCTCGTCACGGATCGCGGGGACTCGCCGTCGAACGGGGCGACAATGCGTGGTGATCCGTCTCGTGAGCGATTCAGCGTCGACGTCCTCTCGAACAATGACGCCCTCGTCACGATCGGCAACGACAGCCCGGACAAGGACAATCCCTATCTGCTCCAACTCGTGCTGGATCCGCGTGGGGCGTCGATTCAGACGGTGACGCTTTCGGAACATCGTGAGTCCGTCAAACGACGCAAATCGGATCCGACACCGCCGGCGTACAGGCTTCTCGAGCCCGTCAAGAACGAAGCCACCGGCGTGACCTATCGATCCTTCACGGCCGAGTCATTGCGTCTTGTTGATGATGAGGCAGAGATTGATCTTTCCAACGTTCTCTGGGATGTCGAACGACTGCCCGACGCGAACGGAACGCAAACCGTTCACATGACCGCCACGATTAATGAGGATGGATTCGCCGCAATGCGGCTGACGCGCATCATCAGCGTCACTGAGAAGGACCGGCAATTCTCACTGGCGTGGGAAGTTCGGAATCTGACGGAGCGCCCCCGAAGGATCATCCTGAAGTCATCCGGACCGATCGGTATGGAACGCGCAGACGAGCGGTTCGATCATCCGCGCGTCATGGTCGCGCTTCTCGAACCCGACGGCACCAAGCGTGCGGGCGACAACGTGATGAAGAGCCAGGTCATCAAGGAGGAGGCTCGAACACATCACTTCAAGACGACTGAAGAGGATCACCTCTATTGGTTTGCGTTGAGCAACAAGTACTTCACATGTCTGGCATTTCCGCTGCCGCCCGTGGTCGGCGAATCAGGCAAGGCATCATCGGAGGAGGCTGCCGCGTATGCGACGTACCTCGATCGCGTGTCGGCGTTGCCGCGATTCCCCGGCGAAGACGATCTTGGGGACCTGACGACGGAGCAGGTTCTTGCGCCCCAGGCGGCGCTGAAGAAAGATGTCCCCGTCCTGATGTCGATGGACGTCTACTGCGGAGATAAGAGCGAGAAAACGTTCGAATCGATCCAGGCGGCCATGGATCGGCAGTATATCCTCACGACGTCGCCCGATCGATCTGCATGTACGTTCGAGTCAATTGGCATCCTGATGCGCTGGCTGCTGGACAAGCTGCACCTGCTCGTTCGCAACTACGGCGTGGCCATTATTGTCCTGGTGATCGTCGTGCGCGTTTGCCTGCATCCCATCACGCGCAAGGGCCAGGTCAACATGTTGAAAATGCAGAAGAACCAGCAACGGCTCAAGCCGAAGCTGGAGGCGCTGCAGAAGCAATTCAAGAATGACAAGCAGAAGCTCGGCGAAGAAACGATGAAGCTCTATCGTGAAGAGGGCATCAATCCGGCGAGTACGCTGTCGGGCTGTCTGCCGATGCTTCTCCAGACACCGATCTGGATCGCGCTGTATACGACGTTGAATACGGGCATTTCGTTACGACATGAACCTTTCTTCGGATACATCCGCGATCTGTCGGCGCCCGATGTGCTGATCAATTTCGACTGGAGTTTTCAGATCCCGCTCATCTGGCGAATGATGGGCCCGGTCGGATCGCTCAACATCCTGCCAATCATCATGGCCATCGTCATGCTGGCACAGATGAAGCTTTCGCAGAAGCTGGCCAAGGACAAAAAGGCGGAAGAAGCCGCAAAGCTCAAGGCCGAAGGCGCCGAGGGCGAGGCGCCGCCCGACATGATGGCGCAGCAGCAGAAGATGATGATGTTCATGATG
>JAJDEC010000137.1 GCA_029259995.1 Phycisphaerae bacterium | reverse complement strand
TGGTGATGATTTCGAAGCCGATAAAGATTGCCAGCACGAATATCGTCAGTAGTACAATCAACGTTTCCATCAGGCGGGGCTCCCTTCAGCGGCGACCAGCGGCGGCAGGCCCATCATTTCGCGAACGCGAGCATGAACGATCTCGCGACCCTGCGTAATCACAGTACCCGTTACGCATTCATCCTCGGGATTCAGCGTGATCGTTCCTTCCTTCGTCAAATCCTGAAGGAACGCGCCGATGTTTCGCGAGTACATCTGACTCGCGTGAAACGGCACAGTCGATGGCAGATTGTTCGGCCCCAGAATGACAACGCCATTTTCCACGACGCGTTCGCCCAGTCTCGTGAGTTCGCAATTTCCGCCGCCTTCGGCCGCAAGATCCATGATCACGGCGCCGGGCTTCATTCCGCGAACCGTCTCGGCCGAAATCAGAATCGGCGCCTTTCGCCCCGGAATCAGCGCTGTGCTGATCACGATGTCGCTTTCCTTCGCATGCTTGTTGACGAGTTCGCCTTGCTTGCGTTTGTAGTCTTCCGACATTTCCTTGGCATAGCCGCCCGCGTCTTCGGCGTCGGTGTCTTCCGCCGCGACTTCAACGAATCGGGCGCCGAGACTCTCGACCTGTTCCTTGACGGCGGGGCGAACATCGAACGCCTCCACGACGGCGCCGAGGCGTTTCGCTGTTGCGATCGCCTGCAATCCGGCGACGCCGGCACCAAGCACGAGCACCTTTGCAGGCGTGATCGTTCCGGCCGCCGTCATCATCATGGGAAACATTTTCGTCAGTTCGCTGGCCGCGAGCAGGACGCCTTTGTATCCCGAGATCGTGCTCATGGAACTGAGCACGTCCATCTTCTGTGCGCGGCTGATGCGCGGCATCAGATCCATCGCCAGGGCCGTCACGCCCGCTTCCGCGAGGCGCTTGACGAGATCGTGCTCCGTCAGCGGCTTCAACACGGTAAACAGCATCTGCGATTCACGCAGCGACTCAAACGACTTGTCCGTCGGCGCGTGGACCATGGCGATCGCATCCGCCTGTCCAAACACGTCGCCGGCGCTCGATACAACGGTTGCACCGACTTGCGAATAGGCGTCGTCAGAGAATCCCGCGGCGACGCCAGCGCCGCTCTCGACAACGACGCCAAGCCCCAGCTTCTTCATTCGCTGAGCGGTTTCCGGTACAACGGCGACTCGCAGTTCTTCGTCAGCAGTGGATTTTGGTATTCCGATATTCATGGCACTCTTTCGCGAAGGTTCCCTCACGTTATTCGGCTACTCAACGGGCTTGCGGAAGTTCGAGGATTGAATTCCTCGTTCGGTCGCCGGCGTTTCCGGTATCAACGCAAACTGGTTACAAAACGCGTTTCAACGTTGAGTCTCTTTCCCCTACGCATGGAAACCGAAGTGTATAGGGAATATTCACGACGCCAAGCTCGGCAGATCGCTCTGAATTCCCATCGCCGGACATTCCGAGCCTCTGGACGGAAGCCACGTTGGACGTCGTCGATTAACATCCACGAAACGGGCTTGCGCAACACGGTACGCGATCGCCACCGGGATTCCCGGCGGCAGTGTTTTGGCAGATGGCAGACAAGACGGAACACGACATTCTGATGGCCGTGGCAAAGGGCGACGAGGCAGCCTTCGCGCGACTTTATGACCGATATCAGCAGCGCGTACGACTCGTCGCGTGGCGGATATCCCATCGACCGGACTGGCTGGACGACATCCTCAACGAGGCATGGTGCCGGGCGTTTAATCAGCGGAAGAGTTTTGATCCGGATCGCGATTTCATGGGCTGGGTCGTGGGAATCGTCCGCAACGTCTATCGGGAGTTTTGCCGAAAGGGGAAGTTGTCGATTGTCAGCTCAGAGGAAACGGACGCTGTGGGTGAGGTCGAATCCGAGGATCAATCGCCCGAGGACCTCGCACACTGGGCAGATGTACTTTTCGAGCTGAATCAATGTGTCGATCAACTATCGGACGCGGATGCCGAAATCGTGCGTCTTCGGTTCTTTGAGAATCAACCGTTACGTGTTGTCGCACAACAAGTTAACGTCGCAGAGGCCACGCTTCGAGCGATCCGTATTCCGGAGTTGATCGAGCGGCTGCGACGATGCCTCGCACAGAAGAAAATCGACATTTCTGACTTTTTCTCTGCGCAAGGGGGCGGCGAATCGCAATAGCGTAGTGGAGACACATGATGGACCTGCAAACGAACAACATGGAACACCTGCTCGCCACGCTGGGGGAAGCCCGTCAGAACGGTGCTTTCGACAGTGGGGCGTCTGGATATCCGTGGCAGGCCAGGACAGCGGCGACTCAGAGTTCGCCGAAGTCGTGGCAGGCTCGGCTCTGGAAGGTGGGCCCGTTGGCTGCGGCAGCCGCAGTCGCCGTTCTGTTTGTGGGACCTGAGTGGGGATCCGAGGATGGCAGCCCGATCGGTTCTGGTAACGCGATCGTGGATAACTCTGTGCGCCCGGAAACGCACACATCAGAGTCGTCGGATTCGACCGGAAAGTCGAAATACGATTACAACGATGATGGAGTTGTCAACGGTCTCGATGCTCAGGCGCTGACCGAGATGATTGGACGCGGCGAAGCTCCTGCGAGCGACGTTGCGGAATTGACTCGTCAGCTGCTTCGTGGGTAGCCGCTCGAAAGCAAATATCTCTTGCAATGTGAGGCCGGGTTGGTGTTCGGAACGCCACCTCGGCCTCGCGTTATTTCTACATCAGTTTTTTTGCTCTGCGAGCGACACAGTACACTAGAGAAAAGCAGTGCTCCCTTGCGTTGCGCGCCGCTATTCGCAGGCCAATCCAAATACAGTGACATCCGGATAGTTGGTGAAGTCACTTACTTGAGTTGACGCCGACATCCGGAGCTGCCGCAGGTACGGCGCCAGTCGCGCGGTCGGGCTTGTCAAGATTCATCGACTTCAATGCCTGTCGCAGCGCTTCGGGCGACCAACTGATGACGACATATCGATCCGTGACCTTGATACCCGGTCCGAAGATGCCGGCCTGAAGATACCAGATACCGTCTTCAGCCCTGTGCACGTCCACCTTTGCCAGCCGCGATTTTGACTTGCTGGCGATTGCCTCGAGGTATTGGCCCCAAGCGCTCATGACGGCATCGATGGCCGTGCGGACGGCCCGCGGATTCTTGATCTCGATTGCGATGGTCATTGCAAAGGGGATCTCGAGCGGATGGACCGGGTAATCAAACAGGATCATGTGATCGCCCAGGTTCTCCGAGAGATAACCGCTCAGATCGATGCCGGTTTCCGCCTCCAGGCCGTTCCATATGTTCTGCCATTGCCGAATGCTCTGTTCGGAGCCGGCCCCGATCCAGGCCTGGGGGACGTTGTCGACGAGCCATCGCGTGGGCACATTCAGGATCGTGTAGTGCCGGGCCTCGTCCGGGATCACGCGCAGCATGTCCGCCGTATACGCGGCCGGATCGGAGTATCGCCGAACGACGTTGTCCCCATCCCGCTGGTATACCCGACTCCAGGAAAGCGCGCGATCGTGGAGGCCGACGACCCACATGTCTCGCGTGATGCTGGACGCCTGTAGATTTGAAAGCACACGATCCACACGGGGTTGCGATATCTCGCCCAGCCGCTTCGCGACTCGATCAAATCCGATGAACCAATGCGCCAGCGTTCGATCCGTCACGAGGTTTGCGCGGGAGCGCGCGTACCATGGATCTTTCAGGAGGCTGGGGGTCTTGCCGGCATAGGTCGCGGCCACTTGTTCAAAGGTACCGCGGCCAAAGCAGATGACGTAATCGTTGTCCAGCTGTCCCCATTCCCAAACCGCCCATTCCGGCAATCGGGAATCGACGAGTCGTTGATAGGCGAATTCCAGAGCGACCTGGGATTCCAGGTGCGCGACGTCCGTGTTCGTATAGCGACCGACGACCCGGTTCAGGTGTTTCAGCACTTCCACGTTCTGACCGTTCGTTCGAAGCAGGATGAACGCTTCGAGATGCTTCAGGCGAAGCGGCATTTCTTCGGCATTGCCGTCGGCCCGTTGCACGAGTTTGCTCGACGCGTCGAGCAAAACGATGGCGTGTTCATGACGGCCGAGCAACGGAAGGGCGGATGCGATGTCCGCGTAGATCTGACCTTCGTCGGGAATCATCCCGCTCGCATTCAGGAAGGCGAGAATTGTCGCGATCGTCGCCGTGGGTCGACTCGCCGCCGGCTGACTCGTCGCATCGGACGGCCGATCGAGTGAGCCATAGGGCACGGCCATGTATGCAATCAATGCGTCCTGCGGAATGAGATCCGCGATCGGGCGATCGACCGATGAGGATTCCGGCGTAAGCAAACTCGAAGTCGCGACGATGATTGAGATGAGTATGTAATATCGCATGTCGGAATTCTAAAACGACGGGGCAGACAATCAATTTCGCAGAAGCGCCCGGCAAATGCAGAAAATAGCAAAAACGCCGTTTCGGGGGGCCCGACAACGGCGTCGAATATTGAAATGCTGTCAAAACGGGGCGGCACGATTCTGAATTGCCGGCGCTGTTGAAGACGAGCGTTTACCAGAATGTTCGTCGGCGTCCGGTCTTCGAGGGTGCCGCATTCGCGGGTGCGGCGGCGCGAACTGCCTGCGTTTTGGACAACTGCTGCGCCTCCTGGATCAAACGCTCGACCCGCGTCATGTCACGCCGCTGCTCGGGTGTCATGTACTTGGCGAGTTCATGGTGCAGTCGCTTTGTCATGTCCAAAGCAACGTTTAGCGGCATCGGCGAAGAATGCATCATGGCGTGTCAGTCTCCAGGAAACGTCATACGTTTGTTTCGATTTTGCCTGCGAAACAGCCATCTGAGGATAGATGGATCACTCGTCGCAGGGTCCGAAGGCGGGGCGTAGCACTAACCTGTCTCTAAACGCAGCCCCCAATTCGGCTCGCGGGTCGATTCGTCATCCAATCCGAATCAGGAGACCCGACAGGCGGGATTCGACGATCATACGGGCCCGATCAACGTTTCGATCAGGCCGATTCCTTGACAATATTTGTAGTCGCATCGGCTGAACTTGTCAACGAAAATCAATTCTGACGCATCCGCATAACCCACGAACGTCTCTACGCTTATGCCATCCGCAATCGTTTGTGCTTTTGGATTCCGAGACAGCATCGGGTGCTTGCAGCTCGACACGGATTTTCGTGATCTACAATCGACTGTGCTTCGTATAGTATTCCCGGACGGATCTGGTTATTGCGCGTTGCCGGCGCCGGAAACGAGCGATCGAAATAGTGCGGCGCCGTAACTCGCCGATCACTCCTGCGGCGAACAGTCCATCAACGAGCCAATTGAGCATGCTTGAACAATAATCGGACTCTACACTCTGAGCGTGAAGAACCTCGATACAGATCAG